>NZ_NQMR01000300.1 GCF_002276045.1 Pseudoalteromonas sp. NBT06-2
CCGGAGTTCAGCATTAGCATGGAATGCTTAAATGAACCACGAGTCTATTTGAAATTCGTCATCAGATAACAGGAGTTAAAAATTGATGATGACTATGTCTGGTTGTGCAGGCATATGAGTCTGAGCGGCAGTGACTTATCGTATGCTGATAAGGTGATGTAACCCGCTGACAACGGGAAGTGAGGCGAATTCGTTAAGCCAAGATGCTTCTCCAGACTGAATATTGGACGGATGAAGAACATGAACCGATTAACCCGCATCTATGGGCTGAAACGTCGCCACGGCCTACACGAATTAACAGGCCGTATGAGGCTATGATAGTGTTATAGGTAGGAGCACTATCATCAATTTGGTTCGCAAAATGTAAGTGCGAACCAATGGATAAACGTTGTATCACAATTCTGCGTTTAAGTATCATCACCTTACAGTACGATAAGGTTAAAGACTGCGATCGGCATCCACTCCAATATGTTTGAGTTCAGATAGGTAAACCGGGGAAGGTTTGTTTGGATGTTAAGGGAGCACGACCCCGATGACAAGCAAACTGGCGGAGCGTTCGTAGTAGTCTGAGGTGGGGAAAGCCCATTACATGGCGAAGGGACGCAGTTTAATTGATTTGCGTAAGCAAATTATCTGACCTTAATGAGGTGAAGACCTTTGATAATCAGCGAAATGCAACGTAAATTAGCAACATGGACAGCAACCGATAAAACTCATCGAGTTAATCGATTGTTGCGCCTGATCAGTCACCCACAATGGCTTTACAACGCGGCTGAAGTGACGCTTTCCTCCAAGGGTGCTAAAACACCTGGCGTCGATGGGATCACTTAAATTCATTTACAGGCTACATTGCATGACTACTTAGATGAAATCAGAAATGATTTATTATCAGGTAATTATCAACCTATGCCTGCCAGAAGAATTTACATTCCTAAAGCAAATGGAAAGCAACGTCCGCTTGGTATTCCAACACTGCGAGACAAAATAGTGCAACGTGCCATGCTAATGGCCATGGAGCCGATATGGGAAAATGATTTTCATTCATTATCCTATGGTTTCAGGCCAGAGCGTAGCGTCCATCACGCCATTCGGACAGTTAAATTACAACTGACTGAATCAAATGAACCCAGAGGACGTTGGGTTGTTGAGGGTGACCTGTCAAGTTATTTCGACACGGTTCATCATCGATTGCTGATGAAATGTGTACGTAAACGCGTTAGTTGCCATAAGTTTAATGAATTGCTTTGGCGATTTATGAAAGCTGGCCATATAGAACGCAATCTGTTTTGTGCAACGAGTGAAGGAGTGCCGCAAGGTGGCGTTATTTCACCATTATTGTCAAACATCATGCTCAATGAGTTTGATCATTATCTGGATGAATATTACCTAAGCAAGAAAGCGCGTAAAGATCTATGGTACTGGAATCACACCATTCAAGACAAACGCAAGATTGCCTTGGATGAAAACAGGCAATGGAAGCCAGCCGTTGCTTATTGCCGCTATGCCGATGACTTTGTTGTTATCGTCAAAGGCAGCAAACAACAGGCAGAAGCAATTCGTGACCAATGTCGAAATTTCCTTGAAAATAAACTCAAACTCACGCTAAATATGGAGAAAACTCATGTTACGCATGTGAATGACGGTTTTATTTTCCTCGGACATAGAATCATCAGGAAGCGAGGTCCTAAAGGTAATATGCGTGTGGTGTCTGGGATCCCCAATGGTAAGGCTAAAGCATTTTCTCATTCACTGAGTAAAGCATTATCAGGAGATCACAGTTGTAGCAAGATAGACAAAGTTGAACAGCTCAGCCGAAAACTAAAGGGTTGGGCACAATTTTATCGACATACTGATTTTACAGCCAAAGTTTACAGTAAAATCGATCGTATTGTTTTCTGGAAACTCGCAAAATGGCTGGCTCGGAAATATCGTTGTTCCATCAAATCTTTGATGATGAAGTGGATCAAACGACCGACACCTGATCAGGCTAAGACTTGGGTGTTATTTGGTAAGAGCAATCGAGGTAATTTATGTGGTGTTTCACTTTTTCGATTAGTGAGTAGCCCTAAACTACCATTTCGTTGGCGACTACCTGAATCGAATCCATACCTTAGAGATGAAATTAGAAACACAGTCACATCTCGTTACAGTGATGTTGCAATGGCTGTTAGCCACAATTAAGCGGAGAGCCGAATGCGCTGAAAGGTGCACGTACGGTTCACAGAGGAGAGGCAGAGAAATAGTTCGACTACGCTCTGCCTCTTACTCTACTTCGCACCAAGCAAGGCTGGATGTGTTTAGCGATTGTAATGGATTTAT
>NZ_NQMR01000301.1 GCF_002276045.1 Pseudoalteromonas sp. NBT06-2
CCGTTTATACAAATGTTAGCTATTTATCATTAAACAACGGAGGTTATATGAATATATTTGAAATGATGCGAACAGGGGAGCTTCATCCTATGTGGTTTGCTTTCGGTATCCAAGCAATTGCACTTGGAGCTTTATGTTTTCTTCTTGCTAGAAGTAAAAATAGAAATTATAAACTCGCAATTTTAGCTGGTGCTATTCCTATGCTTAATTATTTATCTGTTTTGTACTATATTGGTGTTCCAAAACTTGAGAAAACATCTCCTGACTCAAGCAACAATAGCTAACAAGCAAATTAATCAGGACAAATAACAGTTGGTTTTTGCTCCTGCGTCGCTTATTTTAACCAACTGATATTTGCCCATTATTTGGGCGTTAGCAATACTGAAGGTTTAGCTCCCAGCTTCAGCTAAATATTTTTACTAAATCATAGGGCAATAATGAAAATATCTTTATATCTATCAATAATTTTAACTTTAATTTCCAATTCATCATTTGCTGCGAGGGTTGATGCGACCGGAGAAATTGGCGATATTCGCTATCATGTAAAAGAAGGAACACTAGCTCCATCTTGGAATAAAACGGTTTGGTTTCAACTAATAAATTCCAACAAAAGCTTTTGCACAGATAATAAAATTAGTATTAAAGACGGCGATGACGTGGCTGTTTCGATGTTATTAGCTGCTAAGATGGCTAACAAAAAAGTACTTGTTACACTAGAAGACACAATTAAGTATCCAGCAGGAAGATATTGCCTTCTACAATACATAACAATTAAATAGTTAAAGTATTGCTAACAAGGCTCTAAAGAACGGACAAAAACAGTTGGCTTTTGTTCGTTCCTCACAAATTATAGCCAACAACTTTTTGCCGCTTAGCGCGGCGTTGAGGCTGTAGAATTTATCAAAAGTGTAAATTGACGAATGAAATTTATGTGCTGTGCGTCCGTAAAAGTAATGTTTTAGTAGAATATTGCCTCAGAATTCACGTAGCAATGCGTTTTGAAGCTTAATTTTTAATAATTTTTTGGTCTGTTTTTTCTAAAAGAGAAATTCTACAGGCTCGTTATATTAGTAACCACAATTGGAGTTCAAATGAAAAAAGTAGCCTGCATAGTTATCTTATTAATATGTTCAATAAAAGTTTTTGCATCAGATTACATATGGAGTCACGCTGTACCTAAACAAGTTCATATAATTCCAAATGGGCTTGTATTAATTGGAGAGTTTGATAATACAGGTATTTCTTGTGCCACAGGATCTCAGGCTATTTATCTCCCTAAAACAGATGACAACTTTGATGCTAAATTATCATTAGCTCTAACTGCAAAAGCTACAGCTAAAGAGATTAAAGTGTTATTGCTTACAGAAGACTCAACTTGTTATCAAGTATCTGCTCATGGTTATGTTCCTGTAGTTCACCCATATTATTGGCAACTCAAAAACTAATATAACAAGTTGCTTAAACGAAAAATTAACAGTTGGCCATCGCTTCGCGATTATAGCCAATCATTAATTTCCGCTTAGCAAGGCGTTGAGGCTGTAGAATTTATAAAAAGTGTAAATTGACGAATGAAATTTATGTTCTGTGCGCCCGTAAAAGTAATGTTTTAGTAGAATATTGCCTCAGAATTCACGTAGCAATGCGTTTTGAAGCTTAATTTTTAATAATTTTTGGGTCTGTTTTTTCTAAAAGAGAAATTCTACAGGCTCGTTATACATATGGAGAATCAATGAGTCGTCTAATCATAATATTTACTTTGGTACTATTTAGTAGTGTTGTAAATGCAAGCACATCAATTGCTGTAACCGGCACTATTCAAGCAATGAGAACACAAACAACTCATCATGAAACTCTTGCATCACATGGTGAGGTTATAATCCAACTTTCGGCCCCATTACAAGATGGTTGTAATTGGCTAAGTGTTGAAAAAGATAACACTTCCGCAATATCATTTCTATTATCGGCTAAAGCACAAAATCAAATTATTACAGCATGGTACTACAGTGACAAAAAATCAAAGGCATGGGGTAGTGCTTGTCAATTAATAAATATCGAGTTGAAGTAACTAATATGTATAATCGGGTAGCCGGAGGTCTCTAACCTCCAGCCCCCACACCACCCATCATGCGGGTCCGCAATGGGCGGTTCATCCTCTGTAATAAACAAATTAATCAGGACAAATAACAGTTGGTTTTTGCTCCTGCGTCGCTTATTTTAACCAACTGATATTTGCCCATTATTTGGGCGTTATGTGTTTCAGGAGTAAGGTGTTTTCAATGAATAATGATGACGTAAAAATGGTAGAAGCAAAAATGGAGTTAGAACGTATTTCTGAGCTTCAAAAATATAAAGAAGAATTTGATAAGCTTGGTTCAAATGACTGGGGGCTTAAAGATTTTCTTTCTATTATTGCGCCATTTGGCTTACTTCTACTTGCAAATAGTTTCTTTACAATCGAGAGTGAGTTATTTCAAATAATGTGGGTTATTATCGTTGCCTCGTCTTTTGTTCAAGGCATGGTTACCGCTGAAAGTAAAAAGACAAACCGCAGAATTGATTTACTGCTTAAAATCATCAAGCAAGATCAGAGTAAAAACACATAATCGGGTAGCCGGAGGT
>NZ_NQMR01000302.1 GCF_002276045.1 Pseudoalteromonas sp. NBT06-2
TTAAATTGCACGATATTTTGTACTGTGTAATCTTCAATTGGCATGATCTGATCTAACCAATTTATTTTCGAAGTTTCCCCTTTGTTGTAATGATAAACACCAAAGTCAGTCCCTATCCAATACTCATTATTAACTAAACCAAATACATTATATTTAGAATTAAAGTTAAAAGGTTCAAATTTAATTTTGGTATCTAATATATGGAAATCTGTGACGCCTAATAACCATATTTTATTTTCTTTATCTATATAGATATCATTAAAGATTTCATCATTAATACCAAGCTTATACTGTCCTGCTTCAAGGCCAATATTAGAGTATTTTTTAATTATATTATTATCTACAAAATAGATATGGTGTGCATCAGCAGCTGTTAAATTGAGTGGATTTTTAAAAGTATCGTCATAACGGAATTTTTCTTGTTGGTAGTCATAAAACACCATCACATTATCTCTGCTATAAACTACGCCATCAGGTGTTGCTTGTATTTCACCTTTTTCAATCTGAACTTCTTCTATAAGTCTCGCAAAATCTTCAACTAGTAAATAACTACCTTTAGTAGTCAGTATATAGCTTTTATCTTGATAGGCTGATATCGATAAAACTCGACCTTCTATTGCGCTAATATTTGATACTTTTTGTGTATTTACTTCAAAAGCATGTATTTCACCACCTGACTTCATAAGCAGTTGGGTGGTATCAAGAGCAAGTTCTGTTGCATAAATATTTGATATCTTTTTTGCTACTTGCGTAGTCAAATTTAATTGCCATACACCTTCTGTCCTATATGCAATATACAAGGTGTTTTTCTGGCGACTAAATTCAAGAGTTTTACTCCACGTATTAGGTAACTCAGTAATATCTGATAATTTTAAATAATGATTACCATCAAATCGGTAAACCCCAGAATGGGTAGATATATACATATTTTTATGTTCATCTTCTACCATTCCATTTATATTGTTTAATTGGGTTGCTGACGATGAAAATGATATAAATACATATGAAATGAACAACAATACCCTAAACATAATTTAATCCTTTGAGTTTATGCAACAATAATGGGTTAACAAACTAACCCATTATTACACTGTGATTTATTGTATTTTTATTGTGTTCTTAATTCAGAGGTGTGATCACTAGTACCGCAGCCCGCCATTAACACAGGAGGTGATGATGTTTTAGCCTTTTCGTAATTTGGGGTAGCATTCCTTAATTTAGCGCCTTTATTTGCAGCAGGCGCATTGGTATTTTGCCAATCAAAGCTCATATCACCTGGAGTCGGAATGATTATAAAAGTGGGTTTTCTGGGATCATCGCTATTTTTTTTATTATTCCATGTATCCATGACTTTTTGGCCATAAGCTTTACCCCATAAAGTTGAATAGGCCGTTGCTATCAGCTCTGCACCTGCTTTAGACATAACCATAATACCGGTGCTTGCGTATTGACTGCCACAATCAAGCGACATATCAACATTTAGCAGTGAACTATCCGGGAGTAATAAATCAACATTCATATGTTGTACAACAGCGCGATCTTTTAATGGTTCAAGTGCTTGACTTGAAAGACATACACTTAAACTTAATACTGAAGTGAGTAATACTTTTTTTAACATTTTCTTTTCCTTGTTTATGCCATCAAGACAGCTCCTTCTGCAATTGATCTAACAAATATTTCATTAAAATCATGCTCAAATGCCGATTTAATAAGAACAGGCCTGAGCTTATTGCATATAAATAATTCGCGTTCTGGTGGTAAACATTTAGTTGATACAACCTCTTTAAGTACTTTATCAACCATAGTATTAACTGCTAACAAATCTTCAGCTGTTAATCCTTTTTGTTGAATTGGCGCTTTAGTAGGTTGCGTTTTATTGCTGTCAGTTTCTGTATTTACAATCTCTATTTCAAACAATTTATCAAGTGAAATGCCTCTCTTTTTACAGGCAATTATTACACCTTCCCAAGGTAAAGAGTCACGGCCTCTGGCATTACCGACTGCCGAAACGGATAATCCCATAGCTAAGGAAAGCGCCCGATAACTTTTCACATTAAACTGCTTACATAACTCGTTATAAACCAAATCTACATCAATATTTTCTAAAGTAGCAATAACCATACTGTTAAGTCAACACCTTTGAGTGCATTAAATCTAATGCATATAAGTTAAATTAAATACTTGACAATCTCAAACAGGTTAACTAGATTAAAAAACAACACAGTTAACTCATATGAAGTCACCCCGGAACCAATAAGGTAATACAACATGAATATACAACATTTATCATACATTGAGATACAAGAAAAATTAAAACAAAACGACGTATTACTTGCTGATATTGCAGATGCTTTAGAAGTTTCTAGATCGCATGTATCACATATCGCACGCGGTAATGCCGTTTCATTTCGTGTCGCCAAGGCCATAGCTTTGTCTCTTAACTTAGAAGTATCACAAGTATTTGGTGACAAATACGCCAATCAAAATAGCCAAGGCCGTAAAGGCAGAGTTAAGCGTAAAGCACAAATTAAAGATGCCATATTAAATAATAAGCCTGTACCTACACCTAGCATGGCCTAAATCAAATAAAG
>NZ_NQMR01000303.1 GCF_002276045.1 Pseudoalteromonas sp. NBT06-2
GATGCATTGTTTATGTTCTGCAAGAACAGCCATAGAGCATGCTTCACCACCCGTTCGTGAAAACCTAGCGCCATCAGCCCAAGGATGTATATCAATCAATTTTTCTGCTAACTGTACTTCTTCAAAACAGTTTAAGCTAGACATACAACCATCAGAAACTGCATTTATAACAGCCTGGGTGACTTCAGGATGAGCATAGCCTAAAGGTGAAGTGCCAATGCCCATAATGCTCATATCATAATAATGATGGTCATCAAGATCCCATACCTCACATCCTAATGATTTTTTATAATAAGCAGGCCATAATTCAGGTAAAAACATTTCAGCTCGTTTAGATAATAACTGATTCCCCCCGGGAATTATTTTCTTAGCTTGCTCCCATAACATAGCACCTGAATTTTCTTTTAAGCTTTTTTTATCCGGCATTATAGTTACTCCAAAAAATACCTTTCAATTTCATTGTTATTTTACAAGCAAAAACTGCTCCATAACATACATAAAACCAAAGATTTATAATTTAAGCGTTTAATAAAAAGAGGATATTATTTGGTTGGCTATTGGCTTGCGCTAACATGGCTGAAGTAGCTTGCTGAGTAATTTGATTTTTTATTAAGATAGCTGATTCCATTGCATAATCTGTATCTTCAATACGTGAGTTACTTGCACTTAAATTTTGGGAAATATTTTGTAAATTACTCACTGTATGGTCAAGACGATTCATAACCGCACCCATTTGAGCTCTTTGAGTATCTACAATGCGAATTGCATCATCAGCTGCAAAAACGGCAAACTGAGGATTATCTGTTACCTCCAAATAATCAATCCCTAAATTTTTAGTGCTAAATGTGCCTAACGTAAGTGTAATTATCTCTAAAGCATTTGCACCAACTTGTAGATCTACAGCCCTTCCTCCAGCCCCACTAATATTGGCTTGATATAATTCTACACGCTGCTCAGTAATATCCGCATTGGTTGAAGGTAGGTTATAATTTCCAGAATTAAAATCCCCCCCAGCATCACTATCGTCATCACCAGTTACATAAAGTTCAGTAAAACTTTTAGCGCCTGAATTTCCAGAGCCTAATCCTGTCATAACAGTTTCATAATCAATAATACCGCCTGCGTCAGAACCACTTAATGAGCCAGAGTCATTATTTGTTAAGTCCATTTCATCAACAATGAATTGTTCAAAAACGGTCGGTTCAGCACCCATTGCGGGTGCTGCTCCTAATTCAGTAAATAAAGCAGCTTCATTAGCCCAACTCGTAGAAGCCCCTAAGGCCGCGTCTAAAGTTAAACCGTTACTTAATTCAGACATTAAACCTTTAATACCATCAGTACCAATTTTACTTTCAACATAGCGCATTACAACATAACCACCAGAATAAACACCAGCTGTTGGTAATGCGCCAGCAGGATTACCTCCTGCACCTTGCCAATTAGTATCTAGTTCAGTCCAAATAGCCGCGGCACCATGAACAGCAATATCTGTAGACAGCCTTGAATCAGCCCCTCTTATAGATTCAGCAGCACCTTCTTTAAACCAAGTAGGAATATTAGTCCAGTCACCAAAGTTAGCCCCCATAGTTGCATGAACCATTTCATGTAAAACGACTTCATCTAATGCAAGTCCATTTGGGTCACCTTTAGGTAAATTTGATGCATTAAAATCATCCAAGTCAATTACCATAACTTGATTGAACGCTCCAATTCCAGCAACACTCTGAGCTTGCACATAAGCGGCGGTACCACCTGCGCCATCGACTTGCTCTAAATCAATTTTAAGTGTTTGTCCTTTACCATCTATACCTAATTGTTCAAAAATTATTTTTTCTGACTCTCTTAACCAAGAGGATGCTAAACCATTAACCATATCCCTTTCTACAATATCAACCAAACGTCCATCACCCATATCAAATAATTTTTGACTACCAAAACTTGTTGTTTCATTAATTCGATTAATTTCTAATTTTAATTGGTCAACTTCTTCTTGGATTGATGCTCTGTCACTTCTGCTATAGGTACCATTTGCTGCTTGAAGGGAAAGATCTCTTATTCTATGTAAGTTTGCAGTCACTTCAGATAACGCACCTTCTGCTGTCTGTGCCATAGAAATACCATCATTTGCGTTTCTAATAGCCACCGCATTACCATTTATTTTAGCTGTGATCCTGTGAGATAACTGCATGCCCGCGGCATCATCTTCCGCATTATTAATTCGCAGACCTGAACTTAATCTTTCCATTGAATTTGAAGTAGCATTACTTACAGAAGTTAATTGCCTCTGAGTAAATAATGAACTTAAATTAGTAGCAATAGAAAGCATACAGCTAACCTAAAAGTAGATGAATATACTTTTATCGGAAGTTATTTCAAAAACTTTAAATATAGAGTTAATTAAAAACTCAATTAAATTTTAGATTGCATTAAAGGATCTTTTAAATAACTTTAGAATCTAAGTAAATAAAAAATAGTTATCAATAAAACATCATCCACACTTTATTGATAACTAGAACACAGAACAAAAACACCTACACCTAAT
>NZ_NQMR01000304.1 GCF_002276045.1 Pseudoalteromonas sp. NBT06-2
CCTCTTAGTAAGGCGTTATATTTAAGGAGAATTAAAAAATGAGAGAAACGTTGTTTATAATATGTCTTTTATTTTCAGGTGCAGCAGCTGCTGCCACAGAGTCATCTTCACAATCTAAAATAAATAAGCTTTATTCGTATTCAGAATATGGGGGCGGGGATGTGATAGTAAAGTTGAGTGGTAATGGTCCGAGTTGCCTTGCCGGTTATTGGCTTAAAAAAACTGATCCAGGCTTTCAGGCAAACCTGAGTATTTTATTAGCTGCGTACCATGCAAACAAGGATATTGTAGTTACTGGACACACAGATCAAATATGGTCAGGATCATCAGGAAAATATTGTCACGTATATTCTGTGAGTTACCGATAGTTAATATAATAAACAAGGATTAGGTCGCGCGCAGCCGCGACTTAATCCTGTTGTTGAACAAGCCCATGCTTAAGTCAATATTAAGCAGCCGCACAAAATACCCCCAGATTGATGCGGTTATCCGCATCAAAATAACTAAGTTTGCACGCTTTTTAGCGTGCAAAACATAACTTCTTCAAAAAAATACCATCCAAAATATAACGGATAGTACTCTTTCCATTTAAAATGCGTCTCCTATTTTAACATTTGAAATTGCTACAAATAGTTATTGAAATCAGATTTTTTATCAGTAACGTCAACTAGAGCTTGACTAAGTTAACAATGAAGAAAAGTAGCCAAGCGTTTTGTGACCTTTAGGGTCAGTACTTATATTTCAGATATATTCCAATTTACGATTTCTTTTTCGCTATCTATTTGAGGCTGTATTTTATATCGCTTTCCTTTTTTAACTGTTAGGTCAATAATTTCACTGGCGCCAGCACTTGTTGAAGAAGAAAAACTCCAAGCCAAAACATACTTAAAACTATATTCAATTTTATGTTTTCCTGGTTTTAAATAAATGATTTGACTATCATAACCCACTGACTTCCCATTTATTGATTGAATAAGGTTAGCTGATGGGTTTTCTACGCCATCAACAACAATATTTGTAAAAGATAATATTGAACCTAGTTCGGCTGTTGGTATTTTATTACCACTGTAAAAATGAAGAGGAGGATTATCTCCTGTTGTTAAACAACCGGCTAAAAACACCCCAAGTACAAGTAATATGATTTTTTTCATCTTATCTCCATTTTTAGATTGAAATATAAAAGATAAATATGATGAGTTTGGGTATATAAGTTGTTTACTTCAAAAATAAAACCTAATACTCAAGATAATTATCAATAATATTAGTAGCTTATCATTTAATATTTTTAAGGGCAATTATTCTTGTAAAGATACGGCCTTTAGGCTCTGAGTTGACGTTAGGATCTCAAAATCTAACGTATTCTTTGTGATAAAAGTGAACCGTACAAAATACCCCCAGACTGATGCGGTTATCCGCATCAAAATAACTAAAAGTGATTCATTAAAAAGTGTAGTTAAGGGATTTTTTTGCATCACAATTGTGCAAAAGCTGCACTAGTAGCTAAGTGCATAATGAAAATTGATTTAGAATTGACTGTTGGAGCAGTTAAATTAAACCACATTACCTATTAATCTTTGTTTTTTTAGAGAATTTATTTACATGTAACCTCTAAAAGTTATAATGCCTACTCGAAAAATCAAAGGAAAGATTTAAAAATGTTAAAAATAATAAAACTATCGTCTGCAGCCCTCGCGTTATCTATAATTAGCACTAATTCATTAGCCTCATCCTATGTCATAGCAACACCATCAAAAATAAACATAAATGAGTCAGTAACGATAGATTGGTCTAGATACTATCCCAATAAGTATCCCAATCAGACATATAATCTATATGTTTATAAACCATCAGGCGAGCCTAAATATAAATACCGTAGAGGACTAACTACAACTAGCGATGTTCGAGGTCCGAACACTATAAGTGGCACTCAAACAATAGAAGTCGAAGTTTGTGATCAAAACGGGCAAAACTGTTTTACCAGTTCACATGGTCGAGTAAGTGTTTTTATTGACCACCAATGTGAGTATAATAAAACTAGCACAAGAGGAGCGTATTATTGTGACGGAAATCTAGTTACTCAATTTGCCAAGTTTCAGCCTTGGCCAAACGGCGTAAATGATTCTATTTCTGACGTTATTTCAGTTAAAGATAGAGTATATTGGAAGTATACTGATCGCATTGACTCATATACTACTGAATACGCATGGTATACAAATTGTCGCTCCGGTGGACAAATTGAACAAGTAACAGAATTAGTACGAAACACCTCTTATCCAGGTTCTCCAAATTCGTTCGATCGTATAGATAACTTCTTTGCACGCCATAATAATGATAAAGCTGAGTGGAGTTTTTATGACGCTTGGAATAAAACTTCTACTCCTCGTACTGCATACTTTAGCAAATGCTAACCTATAAAAATTATATACAGCTATGCGTTGCTTAAATTGCATAGCTGTTTTTCAGATACAAAACAAAGCGTGCGGTGATTCCCACTTTTACAAAAAATACCATTCAGTACGAAATAACTAAGTCTGCTCGGTT
>NZ_NQMR01000305.1 GCF_002276045.1 Pseudoalteromonas sp. NBT06-2
CCACGGGTTATTGAGGTGTTACAAAACCTGAAACACATAAAAATGATGAGGTACCAATTTATTTAATGATGGATACTAAAAAAGGTTTATTTATTTCACCACCCAAGGTTGTGAAAACCAATAAAAGTGACCTTTTTTACTGATTGATGGCGCTGTACAGTTATATCTTGAGCGTCCTTTTTCTAGGGCTTTAGATGGGCTTATTTCCACCCTCTTTTCAAAGATAGGCTCATCTAATTCAGCAGCTTTATTATCTAACCATTTTATATTCGCTTTACCTTGTCCTGATACATAACAAGCAAATTGAGATTTATTAAAATCTTTAATCTCTAACTTCATAGTTAAGCTTGGTTTACTAAAGCGAGTAACCGATTCACTATTGGTAAGCTTTATAATATTAAATGGCAGTGATTTAAGCTTAGTTTTTAATGTTTTAAGATTGGCATATATACCCGATGCAGGAAAACGCGGTAAACGGCTAAAGTCACTATCAATACCTACAGCACCAGAATGCTGACCTATACCAATAAAACCTAACTCTTTAATGATATTTTGTAGTTCATGATTAAACTCACCATAAGGATAAGCTAAGTATTTATAGTTATGCCCTGTTTCTTGCGCAATACGCGCTTCAGATTGAACTAAATCTTGTTTTATACGGTTTTGCCATTGCGCTAAAGTCTCATTTTCAAGCTTTTGATGCAGGTATAAATGTTCAGCACTGTGATTAGCGATTGTTGCACCTTTTTTTGTCAATTCGCGAATTTGCTGCCATGTCATTACATAAGATTTCTTTTCATCTATCATTTTTGGGTTAACAAAAATGGTATAAGGAAAATTAAACTTTTCAAGAATTGGCGCTGCAGTGGTATAGTTGTTTTTGTAACCATCATCAAATGTAATCGCAACGGTATTATCAGCTAAGGTTTCACCTTGTTTTAACTTAGATAACATATCAGCTAAGGAAATCACATTAAAGTTGTTTTGCTTTAGATGTGTCATATGCGCTTCAAAATCAGTTGGGCTAATAGAAGTCACTGCAGGCATAGCTTCACTGACATGATGATATTGTAGAATCACACTCGCCATAGCTAGATTTGATAAAAAACACAGCGGTAGTAATAAGGTTAGTCTTAATACATGTTTAAATTTGTGCAACATTTTCATAAAAACCTATTTAGTAAAAGTAATGTAACCCATCATAAAAGCTTACTGCTTTTAGCTTGGCCTATGATTTTATCAAATATTACGGTGCCTTTGTTAGGTTTAGTTGATACAGCTGTGATTGGGCATTTAGATAATTCATTTTATCTGGCGGGTGTTGCTATCGGTTCGATGGTGATCAGCTTAATATTTTGGTTATCTGGATTTTTACGTATGAGCACAACGGGTTTAGCAGCCCATGCATTTGGTGCACAAGACAAACTTGAGCAAATGGCAGTTTTGAAAAAAGGCTTAATTCTGTCGGTTGGATTTTCTGTCTTTTTATTATGTTTACAGCCGCTGATTATTTATATTTTACAAAACCACATTACCGCCTCAAGTGAAGCGTTAACACAGGCTCAAATTTATTTTTCAATTCGAATATTCAGCGCGCCTGCAGCCCTTGCTAACTTAGTATTGCTAGGCTGGATGTTAGGCATGCAATACGCCAAAGGCCCGTTTTATTTACTGTTAGTAGCCAATATCACTAATATTGTTTTAGATGTCATTTTGGTTGTTTGGCTAGACTATGCAGTAGCGGGTGCTGCTTGGGCGTCTGTTGCTTCTGATTATCTTTCGCTTATTTTTGCCCTCGTGATAGTGACTAAATTACTTAATAAACATGATTTGTCTTGGTCTAAAATGTTTATTCAATCCTTAACTAATATACAAGAAACCTTAAGTTTAAATCGCGATATATTTATTCGTTCACTGTTTTTACAAATATGTTTTGCCTTTATTACTTATTACGGAGGCCGATTAGGCGATAATGTTTTGGCTGCCAATGCCATTTTATTAAACTTTTTATTACTGGTGAGTTTTGCATTAGATGGCGTAGCTTATGCTGTTGAGGCTAAAGTTGGCGAAGCGAAAGGACAACAAAACCTCAAACAATTGAAACTTTGGGTCAATATCAGTTTATTTTGGGGCATCTTATTTAGCATTTTATATAGTTTAGGATTTGCTGTTTTTGGTGATGAACTTATTGCTTTATTAACCGATATTCCTGAAGTGGTAGCAACGGCGCAAAACTATGTGATTTGGTCGGTATTATTGCCTATGATAGCGGTATTTTGTTTTATATTTGATGGTGTATTTATAGGCTTAACACGGGCTAAAGATATGCGAAATGCCATGATATTCTCAAGCTTAGTCGGCTTTTTTGGTGTGTTTTTACTATTAGAACCTTGGGGAAATCATGCTCTATGGGCAGCAATGAGCAGCTTTATGTTATTAAGAGGTTTAACTTTAATTAAAAAATATCACGATTTAAAAAGTGCGAATCAGTTAATTTAAACCTGCTTTCCGCGGCTATAAA
>NZ_NQMR01000306.1 GCF_002276045.1 Pseudoalteromonas sp. NBT06-2
ATTTCATGAGACATATTAGCTAAAAAGTTAGATTTGGCTTTAGTTGCTGCTTCCGCTTTTTCTTTTGCTTGACGCAATTGCTTCGTTTTTTTGATTACTGTCTCTTTAAGAATTATTCGATGATTATCTAATTCATCTAATACCTTGATTTCACATCGAACGACAAACCATAAAGCGACGGTATAAGCCATAAAGCGAAGAAAGTGCCATCCCCACCATGTCGCATCCCATAAGGATGATTGCTGGAACATAATGGCCGCTGCACCAAATAAAAAACAATGAAGGGAAAACAATAAGTCATCGACATTTTTGAACTCTTGATAAATAAAAACTAATTTAATCGCGGTGATACACAATAAAATTCCCCCAATCACATTAAGGAGTATCGCTAAATTAGTGAACTGACTTTCAAAAACCATGGTTGGAACGATTTCTGGATACATCATAGAAATTAAGCAAATAAAACAAGATAACAACATTATCATCTGCCACCAAAGATGAGAGTCAAAAATAGACCAATTTTTTGGTATAAATATTAAAATGAAAAGCAATCCACCGCTAAAAATTGCAAGGCTATGAAACCAGACAAAAATATCACCGACAGTAACAATTGCATGAAATCCATCAAAAATACCCATAGCGATTAGTGCGGCTGCAATTCGAATATTATAATGTGAACCACGGCCAAAACGTTCATAACGCAGCAAAAACATAGCAACAATTAATGCGATAATCGAACCACTGATCTCAGTGGCAGTATGCACCATAAAATCTGTCCATCTCCAGTCAGTAAAAAAAGTTTGTCCGAGCAGTAATACAATGATATGAATAGACATACTGGCAGCAATAATAAGCCATAATATGCTTGCTATATTAAATTTATTGTTCACTATTATGCTATTCCTCAATTTATTGGCTGATACTTTATAAATAACCACAAGATTAATTAAATACGGTGTATTTCAAAATAGTTGGCATCGGTTAGTATATTATTCAGGTATTATATTATTATTTTATGTGGTAACTATGTGCTTTGTGAAGTTGAATGCTGGTAAACTGTTGCGATTGATAGTTCCAAAAGTTCGCGGGTTCGTCTCTAAAAATTCACCTTGGTCTGTAGTATCTCTCTCTGAAATATTAAGCAACAAGACTGAGCCTGTTATACAAAAACACATGGTGTACAAATTTTACCGTAGTTATCTCAAAAGCCAGACATTGTAAAAACAGAAATGCTTCGAGAAATATCCAAAAAATCATCTATACCCAAACCACTTCAAGATGCAGGATTCAGTTGGAATTAGAAATGCTTTAGGCAAGGCATTGATTGAAGAACATGGTTATTCCCTTTTCAAAATCAATAACGCTGCATAAAGCATTTATAAACCAACCTTACAGGGACTTCTGAGCAAATCATGCTCGTTGTTCCATCTTTTTTTAAGGGAGTAACCATTAATGCAAAGATGCACCTAGATCATGAATTGCTCAGCAGTCCTGAACCTCACATCTTGAAGTGGCTTGGGTATATACCTTACATGATAGATAATGGCTATATAAATCAAAATCAAAACAGTACACTACAGCTCAGAATTAGTACTTAATTCAATAATTCACTAATAACAGATGCTATCCATGTTAGCCAGTCATGATGAAAAGGCAATGTTAGAGCTACTTTATAAATGTTGATCAGCAATAAAATTTATTATATGTTTTAGGTACATCTTGATCAAAGTCTTAGTAATTTATCTAGACGTTTTAATTTGGTAAACCGTGAATTACCGCTCGCTTTTACTGGAAATGATCACTCCTGGTGGTTTAAACTCATTCACATTGAACAAAACCCTGAGTTTAGTTTTTAAATGGAATTTTTGGCATGAATAAATTAATAAAAAAAATCAAAACACTACAAAATATCGCTAACATTAACCAAGATTCACATAAACAAAATGTAATAGATATTAGTATGGGGCGTACTGATTCATGTGCCAGACTTGATGATGCTGAAATGCATATTCTGATTGAGTGTTATCAAAAAATGGCTCCTAACAACCAAGGTGGTAAAGCAGGATTACCACCACAACTTAAAATGATTTACAGCTTATGGGAGCAGTTACATAAAGAAAATTTAGTTAATACCGATTCAAAACAGGCGTGCGATACCTTTTGTGAAAAGTACTTAGAAGGTAAAACTTTGGCGCAAAGCGCCCGTCAATGGCATAGCATTATTGAAGTATTAAAAGCTTGGTTAAAACGTGCTGATAAAAAGCAGGCTGCTGATGTCTGATTCAACCATAGATATATGGGCTTTACCGAATGCCCTAAAATCTATTCTGACACATTTTGATCTTAACAAATCTATCTTTTTGTTGTTATGTTAATTCTAGAGTGTATTTACAGAAATCACTTAATAATGCACGGCTAGCGCATTTTAACCCC
>NZ_NQMR01000307.1 GCF_002276045.1 Pseudoalteromonas sp. NBT06-2
TCACTTAGGTGGCCTTTTTTAATTGCTAAAATAATGCGATAGTCAAAAGATGGAAAATAATAGAATGAAAAAATATGAAAACAAAAGATCATTGGGAAAACGTATATACAAATAAATCCTCTGAAGAAGTTAGTTGGTTTCAATCTCACAGTACAAAGTCACTAGAGCTTATAAATACAACTGATTTATCCTTCTCTACATCTTTGATCGACGTCGGGGGGGGAGCATCGGTTCTAGTTGATGATTTGATTAAGTTGGGCTATTCAAATCTTCAGGTTTTAGATTTATCATCAGCTGCATTAAAGACCGCTCAAGAGCGATTAGGTGAAGCATCTAAGCGAGTTAAGTGGATTGAAGCTGATATAATAGGTAACAATCTAAAAGCGCTTAAAATTGACTTATGGCACGATAGAGCTGTATTTCATTTTTTAACCAAAAAGGTAGAGCGTCAGAAATATGTTCACAATTTAACCCATGCATTAAATAAAAATGGCCATGTCATCATTGCTACTTTTGCAGATGATGGACCCAAGAAATGCAGTGGCTTAGAAATATGCAGATATAATAAAGATACTTTAGCTGCTGAGTTAGGTGAGCGTTTTGTTTTAGTCTCACACCATAAGGAAACTCACAATACTCCTTTTCATACTAAGCAAAATTTTATTTATTGTCATTTTATGAAGGTTGAAAGTGATTATTAGACAGACAAAAATAACACACATAAATTTTAGATAAAAAGCTAGGTTAAACAGGTTGACTAAAGCACTAAAAATTAACGCTGAAAATATAATACCAATGCCTTGACTAAAACGCTTTGAACGTCTGGTGAATGAGCACTTTATTAACGGAAATGGTATAACATTCTATATTAACCTTTAGTCTTCCCC
>NZ_NQMR01000308.1 GCF_002276045.1 Pseudoalteromonas sp. NBT06-2
ATTCTATATTAACCTTTAGTCTTCCCCAAACTTAGCTATATAAAAAATAGTATTATTTTATATATAAATCGATTAATTGTGCTTCAATTGAGGCTGATAAATAAACAATTTTTATACATGGCTTAGTTATAAAGGACATTAAACGGCATTGTATAGTAGAGTTAATAAATTTCACAGTATGCCTTAGGTAAAGGCGTTTTATCATTTATTAAAAGTTCAGGGTATAGCTCTACTATCTCTAGATATTGTTCCTGATTTCGCATCTTAAATAATGCAATAGCGCTTAAGTGATGGTGATTAATATTTGGTTTTAATGCCATTAATTCTATTAAAAATGGTAGTCTCGTTTCTTCTTTAAATTTAGTTATATCTCTAAGAAATAAATACAATAAATCATCAGGTAAGTTGAGCTCAGCGAGTAAAACATTTTCAGATAATAAGTATTTTAATAGTGTTAGGTTTCTTTTTTGAATCGCAAAGTGAAGCAGAGTGGTACCTTGTTCATCTATATAATCTAAATCAAAACCCGCTTCAACAAATGATTTTATACTTTCAATTTTAGTAGAAGAAAAATATCGATAGTTAAATTCACTTTGGTGCAAATCGCTATTTTGTAGTTCTGAGTAATATGCCGTATCCCAGCCTAAAACTTGATAAAAAAGCCATCTTTTTTGTTTCATTGAGTATTCTTTACTTTCAGCGATACTTATTGCTTTATTGATATCTTTCTCACTGAGAGCTTTAAAAATTTGCTGGGTGCTAGGTGAATTTTCAATTACTTCTATGCGAAAAGGGTTCTCTTTTTTCAAGTAACATGTGGCTAAAATAGGATCTATCTCTTGTAGATTTTCTTTAGTGATAGGTATTTTATTTTCAGAAATCTGATTTATAAAGTATTTAAGAGGTTTTGGTTTCCAACTGTCTTCTATCTTGTTAATCATTTTACGGCAGTTATGAAAAGTCGTAATTGAGTTTTTGATTGATGTTTCTTTGGTTACATTCTCTGAAATTTTTGTTGTTATTATTTGTATTAATTCTGACTGTTTATCAACAACTAATGTTTTACGTTCAGATATTTGTATTAAATCTAATTGATATTCTTCATATAGCTTTTTAATTTCAACCTCTTTGAATTGATAGAATTGACGGGGGAAGTTACCCTCAATTTTAAAATCGTTCTTTGCACTAAATCTTGCTTCTGCACCTAGGTGGATTAATTTTTTTACAATATTTATGCTTTTTAAAATGTTTTCATTTTGATCTTGATTCCAAAATTGAACCATTAAATTTTTTAGTGCCCACTCCATAGTAGAACCTAAATACAGATCATTTGAAATTGTTGCACCATGATTTAGTAAGTATTCAACAACAGAGTCTTTATTATAATTTACGGCATAATCTAATAGTGATATTGCATCAATTTTATCGTAGCCTACAATTTGATTGAGATTTTGTTTGTTAAGCGCTTCAATTATTAAAGGTTCAGCACATCTCGGTGAATAAA
>NZ_NQMR01000309.1 GCF_002276045.1 Pseudoalteromonas sp. NBT06-2
ACCAACTTTCAATGGGAAGTTGGCTGACGATTAACGTAGATTTTTTATCATACCTCGCGTCAATTAGCTCAAGCAGATCACTACGTTGTTGTGCTGTTAATGGCTCAAGCCCCCAGTCATCAAGTATCAATAGATCGAACTTCGCTAACTTTAAAATAAGCTTCCTATAGCTGCCATCAGCTTGTGCCAAGAATAAGGATTCAAGTAGCTCTTTTAATCTCACGTAGAATACGCTCAACCCTTGCTGGCAATGCTCATGCCCCAGCGCACACGCTAAATAAGTTTTACCACAGCCTGTTGCACCTGTGACGAGTATGTTTTGATGTCGCTTAACCCAGTGACCTTGAGCTAAACTACGAATTTCGCTAGGGTCGATGTTTCTTTCCTTTGTTATTGTTAAATCGCTAATTGAAGCACCCAGTCGAAATTTAGCCTGTTTGATTAATCGCGATATTTTACGTTCATTTCGCGCATCAATTTCACTGGTAAGCAACAAGTTAAGCCTTTCCTCAAAGCTTTGCTCATTGTACAAATTGGGTTGCTCTAGTTGACGTTGTAGCGCTGATTTTATACCCGCGAGCTTTAACTCATTCAGTTGTTGATTAATGGTGTCCATCATTTTTCCTTAGTGTTGGTAATAGGTGTTTCCACGAATATTGGCATGTGTGATGTTGGCAAGTTCATCGGTTTGCTCTTGAGGTAAGGGTTGCTGGTCTAATCCTTTATTAAGCATTAATCTAATTGACTTTAATGAGGTGACATTCGTCGCTATAGCTCGGCTACATGCCGCTTCTAAGCGCTCTTTCCCATAGCTTTTTGAAAGACTGAGTAAACCAATGCAAATACGATAACTTTGCTCGGGGTATTCGCGCCTTGCCAGGTAAGTTTTAATTAAACTTGCTGTAGAAAAACCAATGTCATTCGCCCAGCTTTCAAATCGCATCGGTGACCAATCTTGCTGTTTTTGATGTTTGACGGGCATATGTTCAGTCATGGTTGTATGTCTGCCAAGCTGATAGCTTCTGGGGTGGCAAGCGACAAGTTTATCGTCATTAAATAGGCTGACTTGATTATTGGTCACCATCGCTCTCAGTTTCTTTTTCACTAACTGATAAGGAACTGAGTAATAATGTTTTTCAATCTCAACATGATAATCAATACTGACGCGTACTGTTTTAATGAGTGTGTATTGATAAGGTTGTTGAGGTAAGGGTTTTAATGCCGGTTTATCTAAGCGGTTGAATAGCTCAAGCCTAGACGCATCGTATTGCTTCATTTTTTTATTATTCATCTCAGTGAGAAGTTCTTTAATTTGTTGATTTAACGCTTTTAAGCTATGAAACGTTACTTTTCTTAATCGCGCCATTATCCAGCGCTCAACAATTTGAACCGCCACTTCAGCCTTGGACTTGTCTTTAGGTTTATAAGGTCGTGCAGGGATAATAGCAATATCATAGTGAGTTGCTAGCTGATGATAGGTTGGATTGAGATCAGGATCATATCGACAAGTTCGTGTGACCGCACTTTTTAAGTTATCGGGTATCACCACTTGTGGTAACCCACCAAGAAACTCAAAACAACGGGCATGACTCATTACCCAATCTTCGAGTTTTTGTGACCAAGTGGCTTCACAATAAGTATAATTGGATGCACCAAGCGCAGCCACAAATATCTGTGCAGTACGTACTTCACTTGTTGTAGGGCTTACAATGTCAATGGTTGGCCCACAGTAATCAACAAAGAGTTTCTCACCAGCATGATGGGTTTGTCGCATTGATAGGCGCTGGGTGCCCGTCCAATATTTATATAATCGGCAAAAGTGATTGTAGCTATAATACAGGCCATTATTTTCCTGTTTAAGCTCCTCCCAAGTGATCAATAGCGTCAGATATTTGTGCAGCTTTAGATCTTCAGTAATTTTAATCCAATCGGGGGTTGGGTAATGTTTTTTACGAACTTGCTTGGGTTTAACTTTAGATGCTAAGGAGGCTTCCTCTAGTTTTTCATCAGGTAAAGGCCAAGTATTAATGCCTAATTCAGTCGCCTTTTTAAGGTACTTTGACACGGTGGCAGGTGAAATAGAGAGACTTTTAGCGATCACTCTATTTGAAAGGCCACTGCTATATTTTAACTGTAAAATTGATTTTAATTTATTCATAGAAATAGGTTTTGTCGACATTATTGTTATCCTCATCAAATGATTTAGATAACTGTTTAACATACCTACAAAAATGGCAATGTGATTAAATATCAATCAAATTAATAACATTAAAAATTGAATAAATGAGCACCATGAAATGTTATTCAGTGATCAAAGCTTAATGTTAGCTGTGATCGAAGCTGATGTTATTTGGTGATCAAAGCTGAGGTTATTATGCA
>NZ_NQMR01000031.1 GCF_002276045.1 Pseudoalteromonas sp. NBT06-2
TATATTGAGCGAGAATTGCTGTTTTCATTGCGTCTTAATTGTAAAAATGAAGATTCAATGTTAGCTATATTTTTAGTCTCTAAAATATCACCTTGAAAAGACGATGAAGCGATTGATGCAAGTATTAACATAGCAAGCATACTTACAACTAATATGACTGTATTTAAAATTAACTTATGCTTAATTAACATAGAATTCCTTGATTAAATGACGTACCGATTATACTCAAGCCACGAGTTTCAAGACTGCTGAGCAACTCATAAGTTAGGCACATCTTTGTATTAATGATTGCTCTCTTAAAAAAAGTGGACCGACAATATGCTCCTGCATTGCTCTAGTACTTACATCCATGTAGGCAAAAACGAGCATGATTTGATCAGAAGTCTCAGCTGGGTTGGTTTAGAAACGTTTTATGCTGCGTTATTGATCTTAAAAAGGGAATTTCTATGTAATCAATGTCTTGCCTAAAGCATTTCTAACTCCAACTGAATCCAGCATATTGAAGTTATTTTGGTATATATCTTTAAAAATAAAGGCGGAATTCTATAATATTTGTGATAATAAGTTTAATGTTTTTATAATATTTTTTTAATCTTATACCCAAGCCACTTCAAGATGTGAGGTTCAGGACTGCTGAGCAATTCATGATCTAGGCGCATCTTTGCATTAATGGTTACTAAGATGGAACAACGAGCATGATTTGCTCAGAAGTCCCTGTAAGGTTGGTTTATAAATACTTTATGTAGCGTTATTGATTTTGAAAAGGGAATAACCATGTTCTTCAATCAATGCCTTGCCTAAAGTATTTCTAATTCCAACTGAATCCTGCATCTTGAAGTGGTTTGGGTATATATGGTTAGTTAAATATTCTATTATTAGTGGCTAAGTCGATAAAGGTATTTAATGAAAACTATGATGGTTTGAATTATTTTCAAAAAGGAATCCCTATATTTTTAACACTAAAGGAGTAGTTGCTTATACCAGTTCAAATAAATATATGATCAATCTAAATGGTGTAAATATACAATAGCTGCGTTTCTTTCAATCCCAATAGCCCGTTATTGTTGAATCAAGCGCTTTACTATTGAAAATTTATCCTAATTTATATTAGATCACTTAGTTAATAGAATTGGTATTAATTATTATTTTTATTGAAAAAACCAAGTTTTTCGAGATAGTTTTGGTAAACAAGTTGGTACTTACCACTGTTTTTATATTTAATGAGTGCTTCATTAAATTCATCACATAGCTTTTGATCATTAAAACCCATTGAACTGGCAACTGATGGGAAAATATCATGGATCTCGAAATCATTAGGCTTTAAATTATCTTTTGTATAATTTTTTAGGCTATGTAAAAAAATATATTTGTCACCAATACTCACATCAACCATATCATTTGATAATAACTTTGCTTGCTCTAATGGCTGAGCGACTTCTTTGTAGTATTTACTGAGTAATACCGCTTGTTTATATTCACGGCCTAAAAGTAACATTGCTCTTTGATAAGAGACTACAGATTTCTCTTTCAAATCAGATACCGAGTTTATAGTGTAATGTTTTGATTTTAGTGAGATTGCAACATCTGAATATGTAAAAATGGGCAATGTTAAACACCCTTGTATTTCATTCTTTGAAAAAATATTTGCCGCGCCATCAATGGTCTGTGCATTGAGTTCTCGTACTAATCTGGCATTTGAAAACATGTAACGATAATTGATATTTCTATTTGGAATATATGTGTATACACCATCAATTAAATCTTTAAATAATGCGGGTTTATTTTTTTCTGAAAATAAAGGCTCAAAATTACCAAGCGCTATAGTTAAACTTTTTGCTTGAATATTAAATGTAAAGAAGAAGATTACAAGAACGATACAATATGCCAATTTAGTATTTTTTTTTATTTGATTATCCGCCCCGAATCTAATACTAAATACGTATTACATCTCTTTTTCACAATATGAAGTCATTGTTGATCATTTTATTATTAAAAGCTAAATATAAAAAGAATTAATTGCATTTCATGTTCGATAAGTTAAGGTTAAGATAATGTGATTTAATAGCGCTTACAGCTTATAAAATACGTAACTCCTAGGTAATAAACAAAATAATTAAATGAAAAATAAAAAAAGTAAATGGCAATTAGCGACATATCAAACTGAAAGGCTCTCAGCTATTCCTAGTATGGCTAGTGCTGTTTCTAAAAAAATATCGTCTTTTATGTTAGCTCATAGAAAAATGGTAGACGAGGCAAGTTTATTTTTTGAAACTTATAAGTGTGATTTGTTAAAATTAACAAAATTAAAAAAAAACCTAGTAAATTATACTGAACAGATAGATATAATTAATGACTATAAAAAAGAACATGGCAAACTACCACAAATTGTAAATCAGAGCTCTACAGATAAATACCTTACACAACTATATAAATTAGAACAACAGATTAAAAATGAATACACATCGCTTCACTCTTTATTGTTGCAACAAAAAATAAATCGTTTTGAAGCTTTAGATCATTTAACCGACAATATGCTTGATTTACTTAATAATCAACGTATTTTTAGCCAGTTTTTAGGTACAATTGTATTGTCTACTCCGTTACCTGATGAAGGAGTACGTTGCATTCGAAATGAAAAATTTAAACCAATTTATATTGCTGGCTTAGTTGTTGCTCTTTTTGAAGAAATCAGATTAACACGTGACTTTAAGAATGCATATTTAAATGAATGCATGAAAGATATGTTTGATAATAATACAGATAGTTTTATGGCATTAGAGCAAAATGCGTTGTCAAATGAAGTTATGGCACAATATAGAGAGGATGTATTAAAACCCATTGCTAAAGCCGCATTATTACAATCTATTGGCAGCTATGCCCCTGAAGCACAGGATGTTTTTTCGGGAGACCGATACCGCATGCTTACCGTAACAGAAAGAAAACAGTTACTTGAAATAGTCAGATTAAAATCTATTGATTATTTTAAATTTGGTATCGGTGTTCCAGAACGAAAAGCAAATACCCATGAAGAAAGGCTTGAACATACTCAATTTGAACAAAAGAAACAGTCTTTTATATTATCTTTTTTTGCAAAAGAAAATATTGATAATAGCGAGCTTCACAAGTTACTTCGGATCCCACTTATTTATTCTTCTTTTATGGTTTCAACTAAGCCTGAATTTAACTATAAAAAAATATATACAGCATATGATACATTAAAAGAAAGTGCGATGAATAAAGAAACAGATCCGCTTTTTACTAAGTTGTTTTTGTCTATGGTAGGATATTTTCCCCTTGGCAGTGGCATATATTTTATAAGCCAAGAAACACATGTGATTGAAAAAGGAATTGTATCCTCATTATATCCAGCTAATCCTTATGGGCCTATTTGCAAACAAATTACACGTCAGCAAATCAAATCACTGAGCCAAAAGGAAGTTATTGTATCATCTAATACTAATGTATTTTTTACAAATACACGATTGAAATCTGAATTTGAACCTGAATTTTATAATTTAAAATATAAAAATACCTATACGTGGAATGCAAATGAAGTTTGGGAAGTGCAAATTCCCGCTTTAGAATTTTGGCGAAAAGATGGTACGCGTAAGCGCAATGACTTTTTATTAACTAACCTGAAGTGATGTATTAGTGTGATTACCAAGCGACTTTGTCGTAAGTAACATAACAGCAAGTCTTAACCATACACTGTGAACTCCATTTGGGCTAATATCAATACCAAGCGCTTCTGTCAGCTTCATGGTTACTTTCTGCTCACCTTCGATTGCCATATCTACACAGTTTTCATGACGTATATTTGGTATTTCTTGCCGCTTCAATGCATCTTCACCGCCTTGTTTAAGCAGCTTCAGATGACGATAAGTAGTGTCAAGGGAGACGCCACTTTGGCGTGATGCCTCGCTTACATTACCCAGCTTTTCAACCAAGGCTAGTACCTCTAATTTCTTCTGTATTTCCAAGTCTTCTGCTACGAGCTTACTCGGCTCGTTGCCCTCTGACACCTTGAGTTTTCGTCCTGCAAAGTGAGCAGTAAAGCCCTTATTGCTGGTTTTTCTGATTTCAATTTTTTGATTGGCAATTGAATGCTTAAGCGGTGAATCGCTTAGATAAAACTTGTTACCATAACTGAATGTATGGTCGTTTCGTATTTTTCGGTGCTCTTTAATCACACAGATATCATCAAGGTTGGTGTGCTTGTTTAGTGCTGTGAACTCCGATGCTTGATGTTTTGATTTTACTTGAATCTGAGATTGCCAAAATTGCGGAATAAACACATGCTTGAGGTAAGCATTAGCGCTTGCTAAGTCTTTGATGTTATTAAGTCTTAGCTCTGGCATCAAGCGGTCTTGTAAGGTATCGAAAGCACGTTCAACGCGCGCTTTACATGATGAATATCATGGGCTCAACCACGTAGCGTCTCACGTTTTACACTAATGTTTTCATTTACTTCTAGCTGCTCAGCTAAGTGAAATAAATTCAAATCAAAATATTTCTCTTTGATTAAAGCCTGTACTTCAATTTTTAATTGAAGCAGGCGTTTTATTCGGTGGCGATTTACTGAATAGCTTAGCTGCATTACCAATTGTTATTCGGCCTTCAACCACTTTAGCAATAATATCAACGGTGAGTTGAGCTTTTGAATCCATCACTATCATCCTCAACATCCCCTTAGTATTAAAAAAAAACACTAACAGAGATGTATAAAAAGAGACCGACAGTCTCCCTTGGTAATCACACTAATACATTTTACTGCTTGTTCCATTTCTACGGTTAGTTGCAGGATCAGCTTCTAAGTGTTGATCTAATTCAGTTGTTAAAGCCGCTTCGGTAAGCTGTTTAACTAAAACGCTTATTACCAGTTAGTTTTTTTCCTGCTTGAAGTTCTTTAAGAGCTTGATCAAAATCAAATGTATTGCTCATGTGTAATTCCTTTTTAACGATTCTACTGAAATGACACAGATTTATGAACACTACCGATTTTTAATTCAATGTTGATTTAAACCAATCCCAAACTCCAAAAGAAAAGTCTGTAAATATATTTATTCCAAGTGCCGATTTAACTAAATATAGAATCAAAACTCCTAAAGCGGTACAAAAAGTTAAAAATACAGTACAAAATAATGCTTGAGCTAATAAACTTAACTGTTTTTCCCCTCTTGTTAACTCTCTTAAGTTTCGCCCTGCAACAAAAACATAATAATATCGATAACGAAAAAACTTAATCGTGCTTCGAAAGTCAATTGCATGCTTGCCCCAACTTCTCGCACTAACAGCTATTTTTAAATTTGCTAACTGCTCTTCAGTGAAACTATCTTGGACCTCTATGGGCATTTTTTCCAGTAATTTTTTTATATCACGATTACATTTTAGCTTTTCTCTAATTTCCTTATTTTTATCTTCGAAACTTTCTTTTTGCTTCTTTTGAGTCTTACGTTCACTATTTAAAATATTCATTTCTCGCCCAAGATGAAGATGATTTTTTATACTTTTGATTAAAGTTTATCTGAATACATACTATATCTACTAATCCATATTAATTTGTATATACCCAAGCCACTTCAAGATATGAGTTGCAGGATTGCTGAGCAGTTCATCATCTAGCCACATCTTTGTATTAATAGGTTACTCCCTCAAAAAAGGTAGTTCGGTAATATGATCCTGCATTGCTCTAGCATCTACATCCATGCAGGCAATAAAGAACTATCATACTTTACTAGTATTATTCGTATTGCCATATTCATAAAGAGCATATTGATCTTTACTAACTGTGTTCATATCTAATTGATTTAATACAACGCCACCTACTTTTGCATTTACTTGTAATAGCTTATCGATACCCGTTTTTACAATACCTATTTGTGTATCATCTGACTTAACAACATACAAAATAGAATCTGCGTATTTAGATATAATTAATGCATCACTCACTATCTGTAATGGTGCAGTATCTATCACAACCTTATCAAATTTAATTTTAACCATTTCTAAAATCAGACCAAACTTATCTAATGATAAAAGCTCTAGTGAGTTTGATTGCAAATGACCGCATGGCATAATTGAAACACCTGATTTTTCATCAATATATATACAATCTTCAAGCTTTTCAGTACCAGCGATTAAATTTGCTATTCCAGGATGATGTGCCGGAATACCATATTTTTTGTATAAACTTGGTTTTCGTATATCTGCATCAATCAAAATAACATTTTCAATTTGAGCTAAAGCTGTAGCTAAATTAACTGAAACTACACTTTTACCTTCATTTGGTAGTGAAGATGTCACTTCAATAACTTTATTACCGGAATCTAAATGTGTTAATAAAAAATTAGTCCTCAAAGTTCTTACCGATTCTGAAAAGTTTTTTTCTGAAGAATCAAAAAATTGATGCGTATTTAAATCTTGACCTTTTTCTAACTGCAGTAAAGGTAATGTGCCCAATAATCGTTGTGATAGAATCTCTTCCACATCAGAAGCACTTTTAAATGTATCGTTTAATAGCTCTCTAATAATTGCTAAACCAATTGCAAACGCTAAAGAAAAAATAAATGCAATTAATATCAATTTCTTTTTATTTGGTTTAATTGGATAGCGAGGTTCCATCGCTTTTTCGATAAATATGACTGGTTCCGAATTAAAATCCCCCGTTACTTGTGTTTCTTTTGAACGTCTTAAAAATTGATTAAATAAATTTGTATTCGCCTCAACATCACGTAATAACTGATGAAACTTGAGTTCTTTTTTGGTTATTTTTTGATATTTTGCTCTTGTAAAAGATAGCTCTTTTAGTAATCTTTTAAGCTTACCTTCTAAATTTAAAACAGATTGATCAACACTACCTATAAAACCTGTAATTTTATTATTTAAACGGCCTCTTAAAAGATTAACTTCTTCTAAAGCAGCTAACATTACGGGATGTTTTGGTCCATATATTCGAGACAACTCCGCACTTTTCAATTCTGAATTTAATAACTGCTCATTTGCATTTTTAATTGACTCATGATCTTTTAATTCAGAAATGAATTTTAACTTATCACTTATTTCTTGCTTGTTTATAAGTTGAGCGATTGTTTTAAATTTCATCAATTCACTTCTCGTCTCACTTAATTGTTCTGTCAATAATGTCACTTCATTATCAACCATAGTGACAGCACCTTCTATATCAACTAAATCTTCCTGTTCACGATATCTTTGTAACTTTTCTTCCGATTCGTCTAATCTAACTCTTAACTCATCTAATCGACCACCTAACCACTGAGAAGCTTTTTCAGTTATTCCTAACTTCGCTGCTATTTGTGTTTCAATATATATTTCACCAACAGCATTTGCTGCTGCAGCTGCAATTTCAGCATTTCCATGTTCAAAATATATGTCAACTAAATGACTCCAGCCTACGCGCTTTATGTTTAAACTTTTCTGAAAAATAATTATTTTTCTTTGTGTCTCATAAAGCGCGAGTTTTTCTTTAGGTAAATTGATTTTTTCTTTTTTTTGTAAAAATGGAATGCTATTTTGCAATCTTCCTAATAACCCTAATTTTTCTGAACTTTTTTGATCCGTTGATTTATACATATCAAGTTTTTCTATTACTTTTCTAGCGATGTCTCCTGACTTTAATAACTCTAATTGAGTGATTCCATACTCAAGCCTTTGTGTATTTACTGCATACACTTCTTTAACAGAAACAGCTTGAACTCTTGCTGAATTAAATAAAATTGTCGCTTTTGCTTGATATATTGACTTTTTCGTTGCCAAAATGATAGCTGCTACAAGAGTAACTAAAACTGCAAAACTAATTATTATAAATTTATATTTTAATACGGTTTTTAATAAACGCTTTACATCTAAACTTTTTGCTTTGTTAGCTGTGACGTACTCTTGAACATTTATGTTCGACTGAGTTCCCATTAGAAAAACCTTTGCTCTATTGTGATAGTATCGCCTGCATTAACTTTTGTATTAAGAGATGCTTGTATTCGTATGTTTTTATCCCCTTCTTTAAAAATAAATATTTTTTCTTTAGAAGCTCTTTCGGTCAATCCACTAGCAAGTGCAACAGCTTGATTAATAGTCATTCCTGGTTGATAAGAGTACCCTCCAGGAGTTCTCACCTCACCATGAATATAAAAAGCTCTATATTTTGTGATATGCACAAAAACACTCGGTTTAATTAAATAATCACCATTTAATCGGGCATAAATATTATTTTGTAGTTGCTTAGCGGTTAATCCTGAAATTATAATTTCCCCCAAGAATGGATAGTTGATTTTACCGCTATTTCCAATTCGGGTATTTAAAGTCAGATCATCTTGCCCATAGACTTTTATTTCAACATGATCTCCTGGACCTAAAATGTATTCGTTGTCAGCAAAAACTTTAAATTGAATCAGTAAAACTGAACACACTAAATATAAAAAAACTTTCATGATTTCCCTTATATTGAAATATTAAAATTTATGCCAATCAAATTTTTATCAAATGACATTTCTTCAGTAGTTGAGTCATTATTTTTAATCTCAATGAAAATTTCGGCTTCTAACCATCGTTGAATTAAATAAGAAAAACTAACGCTACCCATTATTATTCCATCTTCACGATAAACGCCCTTATAAACACCTTTGCTAAATGAAGCTCCAAGGTTAGACCTTAACTTTTCATTCCAACTATGATTCCAAGTTAAGCCATAAACACTTTTGTTTACGTAATCTCCCTGAGAATTAGGATCCTTCGCAGAACGAGAAGTTTCAAAAAGAATATTTGTATATGTTAATGGTTGCCATTGAACTTTCGCCTCCCAACTTTTCCCGCTAAAGCTTTGCCTAACAAAATCACCAAATACTTTATTTTGATAACCTATTTTAATGACTCCGGTTGTCATTGATGTCATTTCCCACTGTACACCGAGTAAAGCTTTATCATCTGTTGAATCACGACTTGAAGAGTTTTCTTCTATATGATCATATTTAATATCATCACGGCTAACAACAACAAATAAATCAGTCGACGAATCCATTTTATAAAATAGAGAAGTGCCTAACTTTGCTGAACGGTTATTCTTAAATTTTGTTACGTCTTTAAAATTATCATATTTTTTAGTAGTCGCTTCAATTTCAAATGCTATTCGAGATTTTGAGCTAAGTGCACCAAATTCATATATACCACCAATTACATTATTTTTGTAAACTAGTAACTCAGAGAATATCCTACTAATTCCTTCAGTTACCCCAGTACCTCTAGGCTCTGTAAGGTTATTAGCTGAAGCTAAAATATCAAATCTATGCCAAGATGAGGGGGAAAAATGGGCTAAGAAGTTCAAGCTATGATCTAAATAATTATCGTCAGAGTTTTTTAAGTATGTTCCAGAAACAAATCCCATATCTAACTTAAATTGATTCAAATCATCATTAAATAATAAATCAACCGATGGTGATACAACTAAAACAGAGTCGCCTTCTAGGTTTGAAGGTTGATGGTATATATTATCATCATATTTACTCGTTATATTTAAAAGAGGCTTGATTGAAATACCATTATCTAAATTAATTGAGGCTGCTTCAATAGCATGAGCATAATTTAAAAAACAAGCCAGTAATACAGCTGACTTTATAAAATAATTCACTTTTAAGACCTAAAGTTAGTATGCATTTTTTCCAGTAAACCCTTTAAATACAGTTATAACAATTATTTTAAGATCAAACCATAGTGACCAATGCTTAATATATTGCAAATCATGATCCACTCTATTTTCCATTTTCTCAAGGGTATCTGTTTCACCTCTCCAACCATTAATTTGTGCCCATCCAGTAATACCTGGCTTAACTTTATGTCGTAACATATAAAACTCGACTTTCTTTCTATACTCTTCATTATGTGAGACTGCGTGCGGACGCGGTCCTACTATTGACATATCTCCAGTTATTACATTAAAAAACTGTGGTAATTCATCTAAACTTGTACGACGAAGAAAGCTGCCTAAAGGTGTAATTCGGCTATCATTTTTTGTAGCTTGTTTAACTACATCACTATTTTCAGTTACAGTCATAGAGCGAAATTTCCACACTTTAATTTTTTGACCGGCTAGCCCATATCGATCTTGTTTAAATAAAATAGGTCCATTTGAAGTACACTTTATACAAAATGCGATTATTAATAAAACCGGAGATATTACAGCTAAAATAATCAGACCTAAGATGATATCTTCACTTCTTTTAACCCACTCCTTAATACCTAGATAAGGTGATTCAAAAACGCTTAATGTATCTATATCGCCAACATGATCTATTCGTGCATGAATTAAATTTGATAAAAAGAAATCTGGGATGAAATATACATCAACTGTAGTATCACCTAATCGACCTAAAATATCAGCAATACGCTTTTCAGCTTTTAATGGTAATGCTATAAATATAACATCTATTTCACCATTCCGAGCACGATTTACGGCATCATTTACTGAGCCTTCAATTATATAACTTTGATTTTTAAATACCCTTTTTGGAGAGCGATCTTCAAAAAAACCAACATTGTAATACCCTAATTCTTTATGAAACCCAATCTGCTGTGCAATTCGAACCCCTGTATCAGTGGCGCCTATAATAGCGGTTTTTTTAATATTAAAACCTAACTTTCTTCTATTTACTTTATAGCTTCGTAAAATTAATCGCCAAAGGAATAAGTTAACAAATGAAAAAGCAAACCAACACACAATAGTGACACGAGAAAGCATCTCAGAGAATTTAAAAATAAAAGCAAATATCACTAAAGCGGCAAAAGATATCGTTAAAGTAAGCCACGCATTTAAAACCATAGACCGAAGTGTTCCAGCTCTCCATGAACGATATAAATCGACACCTTCAGCCACATATAAAAAAGCAACCAATACAACAAGCAAGACAATGAGATACTCACGGCCTAAACTAACTTCATATACCTCTGCAGCTAAATATAATGATGCGATTAATATAATGAGATCAAAAAATCTACAAATTACTGAATTAGATTTTGTACCAGCTTTAAAGGTTGATGTCTTTTTCACTTTTAACTTCCTGATGATATGAGACTTCATTTGCCCCTTTGCATAAACTACATTCAGACGAAACATCTGAACTGTATAACTTAGTTTTCAAAAATATTATTCTAACAGTGCCAATATTTGTTCTGTTTTCTCTATCATTAACTTTTTATCACCTTTTGTTTCTAGATTTAACCTGAGTAAAGGTTCCGTATTTGATTTTCTTAAATTAAAGCGCCATTTACCCATATCAATACTTACTCCATCAGTAAAATCAATTTTAATCGCATCATTTTGGTATATACAAAGTACTTTTGCTATCACAGCATCGGCATCTGAGACTTTTCGATTAATTTCACCTGGAGAAGGGTATGCAGAAACTCTACTTTTGACTAAATTAGATAAATTAGTACCTTTAATACATAATAACTCAGCAACTAATAACCATGGAATCATACCAGAGTCACAATATGAGAAACTCCTAAAATAATGATGTGCACTCATTTCACCACCATAAATTGCATTTTCAGAGCGCATTCTTTCTTTGATAAAAGCATGACCCGTTTTACTTTGTATTGCCTTACCACCTGAATTATTTACAAGATCAATTGTATTCCAGCTTAAACGCGGATCATGAATAATTTTTTCACCTGGATTTTTGTGTAAAAAAAATTCAGCCAATAAACCTACAATATAATATCCTTCAATAAACAAACCTTTTTCATCAAAAAGGAAACACCTATCAAAGTCACCATCCCATGCAATACCCATATCTGCATTATGTTCAATAACTGCATCTATGGTGTCTTGACGATTTTCAGGAAGTAATGGGTTAGGAATACCGTTTGGAAAATTACCATCTGGATGATGATTTATTTTGATAAATTCAATTGGTACATTCAGTTTTACAAACTGCTCTTCTAGCGCATCAATAACATGTCCAGCAGCACCATTTCCCGAATTAACTACTAATTTAAGCGGTGTTATATTTTTAATATCAATATAGGTTAACAAATGTGAAATATATTCTTTTAAAGTTGATATGTTTTGTAATTCACCTTTTATAGGAGATTTTTCATTAAAATTTTTGGATTCTGCTAGTGCCTGAATATCAAATAAACCTGTATCTCCACTGATTGGTTTTGATAATGCTTTAACGAGTTTCATACCATTAAAATTCATTGGATTATGACTAGCAGTTACTTCTATGCCACCATCAAGGTTTAAATATGATGTAGCAAAGTAAATCTCTTCTGTTCCAGTCACACCAAGGTCAAATACATTTACACCAGCATCCATTAATCCATTAGCTAATGAAAGTTTTAAGGCATTAGAAGTTAATCTCACATCTCCACCTACAACCACTGACTTAGGCGATAAAATATCACCATATGCACGCCCAATACGATAAGCGATATCAGTATTTAATTCTTTACCTAACTCTCCTCTTATATCGTAGGCTTTAAAGCAAGTTAACTTTTCAATCTGTAAACCTGAAGCTAATTCAGTACTCTTTTCTTCTTCATTGACTACTACGTTGATAGAGTTTGTTGAATTTAATCCCTTTGACATTTTTAAACCTTTAAAAACTGAAAACCACTTTAAAATTAAATATTATTTGTTGAAGCAAAATTAACTACGACCGTATTTATCTTCAAATCTTACAATATCATCTTCACCTAAATATGAGCCTGATTGAACTTCAATTAACTCAAGCGGAATGACTCCTGGGTTTTCTAAAGCATGAACAACACCGATAGGAATATAAGTTGATTGATTTTCAGTTAATAATATCTCATTGTCATCATTGGTTATCTTCGCAGTTCCTGAAACAACAACCCAATGTTCGGCTCTATGGTGATGCATTTGCACTGATAATTTAGCACCTGGCTTAACCGTTATACGCTTTACTTGAAATCTTTCTCCACTATCTAATGAGTCATATTTGCCCCAAGGTCTATATACTTCACGATGAAATGTAGCTTCACTACGCTTTTCTTTTTTTAATTCATTTACAATTGATTTTACTTCTTGCGCTTTATCTTTATGAGCAACTAAAATAGCATCCTTTGTATTCACAATAACTAAATCATTAACACCAACCAATGCAACAAGCTTATCATCACTAATTACAAGTGAATTTTTTGTATCCGTAGCCTTAACATCACCATTAAATACATTGCCTTTGTTATCTTTTTCAGATACTTGCCATAAAGCAGAAAATCCGCCAATATCATTCCAACCTGCATTCATAGGTACAACAATCGCTTCAGCACGATCAATTTTTTGGCAAATAGGCTCCATTACTGCATAATCGATAGATTCATCTGGACAAGCTAAAAATGCTTCTTTATTGATTCGGATAAAATCATTATCAACTGTCTGTTGTTGCATTGATTTTTTACATGCTTCATATATATCTGGACGAAACTGCTTAAGTACAGCTAAATAACGACTTGCTTTAAACATAAACATTCCGCTATTCCAATAAAATTCTCCTGAATCAACATAAGATTGAGCCATTGCTAAATTTGGTTTTTCAACAAAATTACTCACTCTAAAAGATGTTAAATCATTATGGCTAAACTCTGATTTACTTTCTAAAGACTCTCCTCGCATCACATAGCCGTATCCCGTTTCAGGTTTATCGGCAAGAATGCCAAATGTAACAAGCTTTTCATCTTGAGCATGAACATAAGCGTGTTTAACAGATTTATGAAACTCATATTTATTTTCAATGACATGATCTGCAGCCAATACAAGTAAAATAGGTTCTTCTATATTTTTATTATTTTCTAACGCTTTAAATGCAGCCAGTGCAATAGCAGGAGCTGTATTTCTTCCTTCTGGTTCTAAAAGTATTCCACTATGTTCAACATCTAGCTGACGAATTTGCTCTGCAGCTATAAATCTATGTTCTTCATTGCAAATAAGCATACTTGGTTGATGATCTAATCCTTTTAAACGCGCTATAGTCTGCTGAAGCATTGTTTGCTCACCATTAAGTGATAAAAACTGTTTCGGATAATTCCCTCTTGATAACGGCCATAATCGAGTACCTGAACCACCAGTCATAATTACGGGTAAGATCATTATTAAAACTCCTTTTGATTACTAATCATTACTTTTAACTGCTCACGCCAATGATTTGCAGAATAAATTTGATGAGATTTTGTTGAATCAAGTAAACTAAATTGAGGTCGTTTAGCGGGAGTTAGGTACTCTTGGCTCGAAATTGCTTTTATTGGGATTTTTTTATTCAACACAGCACACTCGATTGCTATTTCCTGTATCGCAATAGCAAAGTCGTACCAAGAAGCAACACCTAAGTCACTCCAGTTATACAAAAAGTTTATAGTTTGTTGTGTCGTTAACTTCCATATAAAATAAGCTAACTCTTTTGCATATGTAGGACATCCTATCTGATCAGCGACTACACTCAGTGAGTCTTTCTCTTTCATTAGCTTAAGCATGGTTTTAACAAAGTTATTACCGTAACTAGAATAAAGCCAAGAAGTACGTACTATAGCCGAGTTATCAAGATGATTTTCAAGTATCGCTTTCTCACCAGCGAGCTTTGAAGCACCATAAACATTGATTGGGTTTGTTCTATCGGAGGTCTTATAAGCACTATTTTTTTCCCCATCAAAAATAAAGTCTGTTGATATATGAATAAAGCGAATATTATTTGCCTTACAAACCTTAGCTATGTTTGCCACTCCAACTGAATTAATAGCATAAGCTGCATCTATATCAGCTTCAGCTTTATCTACTGCTGTATAAGCGGATGCATTTAATATAACGGTTGGATTAAACTTTGTTACTTGCTCAAATATTGAATCAATTAAACCAATTTCGATATCTTCACGTCCCAGAGCAAGTGTTTCAATATCATTAGGTTTTGTATCAATTAGCTCTGATGCTAGCTGCCCACTCTTACCAATAATTAATACTTTCATCTGAATTCCATTAAATTTTTCTATTAATTCAAATTAACTAATAATAGTTAATATCATGCACTGTTTATTTACCTAAACGCTCTCTTTGGTAATTTCCATCTTGCACATGCTTACTCCAATTTAAATTAGCTAGGTACCATTGGACTGTTTTTTTAATACCAGATGCAAAATTTTCTTGCGGTTTCCATCCTAAATCATTATGTATTTTAGAAGCATTAATTGCATATCGTTCATCATGGCCTGGTCTATCTGCTACATAAGTAATTAGCTGATTAAAATCAGATATATTCTCAGGCTTATTTTTTACTAATTGATTTAGATGAGTGCAAATTGTTTTAACAACTTCTATATTTTGCTTTTCATTAAACCCACCTATATTGTAAGTTTCACCCAGCTTACCTTCCCTAACAACGAGATAAAGCGCACGAGCGTGATCTTCAACAAATAACCAATCTCTGATTTGTTTACCGCTACCATATATAGGTAAATCTTTCCCCTCTAAAGCATTTAATATTACTAAAGGTATTAATTTTTCAGGGAAGTGAAATGGACCATAATTATTTGAACAATTAGTAACTACAATCGGTAAATTATATGTTCGATGCCAAGCTCTCACTAAATGATCTGATGCCGCTTTTGAAGCTGAGTAGGGAGAGTTTGGTTCATACGATGTTTCTTCAGTAAATAAACCTGTCTCACCTAAATCTCCATATACCTCATCTGTAGAAATATGATGGAAACGAAAACCTGACTTTTTATTCCCGTTAAGATATGAATAGTAATTTCTAGCTGCTTCAAGCAAAGTATAAGTGCCAACAATATTGGTTTCAATAAACTCACCAGGGCCGTCAATTGAACGATCAACATGACTTTCCGCAGCTAAATGCATTATGTAATCAGGCTGATATTTTTCAAATAAATGACTAACACTTTGACGGTCACAAATATCACCTTGTACAAAATGGTAACGATTATTGTCTTCAATTGATTTTAGAGATTCAAGATTGCCTGCATAAGTCAACTTATCATAATTAATAACAACATTATTTGTTTCATTAATTAAATAACGCACTAACGCTGAACCTATAAAACCAGCCCCTCCAGTAATAAAAATCGTTTTACTCAATATTTACTCCTCTAAAATCAAGTTATGTAAAAAAAGGTGCATTTTTAAATAATAAACCGCTTTCGTCTTTGGGGGACAACGATACCATTCCATCTTTATTTATTGGCCATTTTATATCTAGAGTAAGGTCATTCCACAGAATACTTTGTTCAAATTTTGGTGCATAATAATCTGTACATTTATAAACAAACTCAGCTGACTCTGAAGTAACATAAAAGCCATGAGCGAAACCCGCTGGCACCCACAACTGTTGTTTATTATCAGACGATAGATAATGACCGTACCATTGACCAAAAGTATCACTGCTTTTTCGCAGATCAATCACAACATCAAACACTTCTCCTTGCATTACTCGTACTAGCTTACCTTGAGTTTGCTCTGTTTGATAATGCATGCCACGTAAAATTCCTTGAGAAGATTTACTATGGTTTTCTTGAACAAAGGTGACATCAGCTACATTTTCTCTAAACCAATCATCACGGAACGTTTCAAAAAAAAATCCTCTTTCATCACCAAAAACTTTAGGTTCTATAATTTTTAAATCTTGAATAAAAGTATCAATAACGCGCATTAAAATACTCTCTGAGTAAGGAGGTTTAAAAGGTATTCACCATAACCACTTTTGCGTAAAGGACCAGCTAAATCTCTCAATTGAGAATCTGAGATATATCCCATTCGATATGCTACTTCTTCAGGACAATTAACTTTAAGTCCTTGACGTTTTTCTATGGTTTCAATAAATTGAGCAGCTTGTAGTAAGCTATCGTGTGTACCAGTATCTAACCAGGCTGTACCACGACCCATTATTTCTACATTTAAAGTGCCTACTTTTAAATATTGCTCTATCACATCCGTAATTTCATATTCACCACGCGCTGAAGGTTTTACATTTTTAGCATATTCAATAACTTTATTATCAAAGAAATATAACCCTGGTACAGCATAATTAGATTTTGGAGTCATTGGCTTTTCTTCAATTGAGATTGCAACTCCACCTTTATCAAACTCTACAACACCATATGATTTGGGGTTTGCCACGTGATAACCAAACACGGTGCCACCTTCATTTTTCTTACTTGCAGCAAGTAAACTTTTGGTTAAATCATGACCGTAAAACAAATTATCACCAAGAATTAACGCGACATTTGCATTACCAATGAAATCTTCGCCAAGTAAGAATGCTTGAGCTAAACCATCTGGAGATGGCTGAATCTTATATTCAATTGAGATCCCCCAATCACTACCATTCTCCAGTAGAGCTTCAAATTTAGGCTGTTCCTCTTCGGTTGTAATAATAAGAATGTCTTTAATACCTGCATTCATCAATGTAGCAATAGGATAATAAATCATAGGTTTATCATATACAGGCATAAGTTGTTTGCTGACCACTTTTGTAAGCGGATAGAGACGAGTGCCGCTGCCACCGGAAAGGATAATTCCTTTTCTATTCATAAGCCTACTTTTTGATTATTACTAAAAAAGGTACATTCTAATGCTAAACCATTAAATATTCAATATTCAATATTCAATATTGAATAAAGTGATAAATAACAATTTTAACTCTTTCATAAGAAGGAATAAAAAATAAACCACAGTTATATTCGAAGATCAATATTAGTATTAAAGAAAATGGACAGATCTATACCCAAGCCACTTCAAGATGTGAGGTTCAGGACTGCTGAGCAATTCATGATCTAGGCGCATCTTTGCATTAATGGTTACTCCCTTAAAAAAAGATGGAACAACGAGCATGATTTGCTCAGAAGTCCCTGTAAGGTTGGTTTATAAATACTTTATGCAGCGTTATTGATTTTGAAAAGGGAATAACCATGTTCTTCAATCAATGCCTAGCCTAAAGTATTTCTACTTCCAACTGAATCCTGCATCTTGAAGTGGTTTGGGTATATATGAATATATGCATTTAAAACTTATTCGTGATGGCGAAATGAGAAGTGGTATTGAAAATAAAATTAACACTTATAAATTTGCCGTACTACTATTTAAATTCAATATCGGTACATTTTACTTAATGTTTTTAATTGTTCCACTACAGGGTAGAACACAGCCTTAATAAATATTATTCGCTTGAAAAGGGCAAACTTAAGGAAACTTAAGTACGCAAAGCCACCGGCCTAAAGGCTAACAACCTAAGGCAGCGGAGCTACCGAGGCTATGAAAATCAATACCTCCCCCTATTATTGAATCAATATTTAAATATGTGGACTTCGGAGGTTTTAAATGAATATCTTTTTTGGTCGATTCATTAAATATAAATTTAGTTTTCAACAGTTTTATCTCTCGTTTATATTAATTTTAAGTTTATGCATAAAAGTAGAAGCGCAGAACATCTCTCCCCACCCTTCAACTCTAGATATAGCTTCGCAATATAACGGTAATAAAGTTACTTTACCTTATGGAGAAACTGAGTTCTCCAATATTTTTACAATTAACAGTACAAAAATCACTCTTTCTAACATTGAATTTAATTTAAAAGAGTTTTCTAAAAATACAAAAAATACGCCACCTAGAGCGGATGCTGGTAATAAAAAGATTGGCTCTACCAAAGAGCTTATCACACTTGACGCTAGAAACTCTTTTGATGAAGAAAGTGAATTATCATACAGATGGAGACAAGTTGGAAATTCTAAAAATAAAATTAATTTAATTAATCCTACTACCTCACAGCCTCATTTTACAGTCCCTGACTTAACGTTTGCAGAAGTAATTAATTTTGAATTGACCGTGACGGACTCAGAAGGATTAAGTAACACTGATAATGTAAGTGTTATTATTTACCCACATAATGTTAGTAATATATTCTATCATCCTGCCACTGAAGATAAAGCATGGCTTTATAATGGTAATGAAACTTATATATCCACAGGAAAAAACGGAGAATCAGGCCTACGAATTTATAAGAAAGTTTATAAAGGAGATCAAATATTAGCTAAATTTAGTATCAGCTCACCTCATTCCACAGGGAGTTTATTTTCACGTATAGATAATCAAAAAGCTTACCTTTCCCATAACGAGACTGATTTTTATCATTTGTTCACGATAACTAGTGATCAAACAACTGATTTAACAATTGCAGCAGGTACATTTCCACATTCAGGGATTATTTTATCAGATATAGAGTTTATTTTAATTTCAGCGAACCCTGATCCCACTCTTAACTCAGAACCCATAGCTAATGCTGGACTAGAGCAAACAGTATCAAGTGGAGATAATGTTACGCTTGATGGTACGGGATCTGGTGACCTTGAAAGCTCGTTAACATACAAGTGGAAACAAATTGATAATTCAGGCATAACTGTGAACTTACGTAATAAAGAAACTGTAAACCCGACATTTATTGTTCCAGCATCAAGTGGAGTTAATACTATTTCTTTCGAATTAACAGTTACAGATGAAGAAGGGCTTTATGATAAAGCAACGGTTAATGTTTTGACATTACCTGGTTTGCTACAAAGATTCACTCCATCAAATGATACTAATATTATTTATGTCAGTAATAGAAAGGGTAACGATGAAGCAGCAACCCCTATTTCGGCTAGTGAAATTATCGATCCCACATCACCAGAAAAAAAAATAATACCATTTAAAACATTAAAAGCAGCAATGTCACAGTTGAGGGATGGGTATCCTGATTGGATTTTATTAAAAAGAGGAGAAACTTGGGTCAATGAAAGCTTTGGAATACTTAACAAATCAGGAAGAAATATCAAGGAACGAATATTATTCGCTTATTATGGTAATAAAGGTGATCGACCGGTCATTAAATCTGGACCCTTAAGTGGATTATTAGCAAACAATCAAATAACCTCAAACATAGCTATTGTTGGTTTAGATTTTTATGCTCATACTCGTGATCCTAAGTCTAAAGATTACGTAATTTCAGGCCAAGGAGAAACAGGTTTAGCTTTTGTTGGGGGGGGGAATAATATTCTAATAGAAGATACTCTTATTAGATATTTTAAAAATGGGGCTATTGTTCAAAGCTTTGATGGAAAAATATATAAAAACTTTACTTTCAAACAATCAATTATTTTACACAGTTATAGTATTCCTAGTTTAGGCCACAGCTCAGGGTTATATTTAGAAGGTATAGATGGGATCTTAATTGAAGATAACTTTTTTGACCATAATGGGTGGAATGAAGAGATAAAAGAAGCGACAGCCACTAAGTTCAATCACAATATATATATACAAACAAATAATATCGGTAAGAATATCATAGTAAAAAATAATATCATTTCTAGAGGTTCAAGCCATGGTATGCACGGTCGTGCAGGTGGATTATTTGAAAATAATCTATTTATTAGTAATTCGATTGGTTTACAACTAGGTTATAAAACAACCCCACTTAAGATTGGTACTCTAGCTCATGCAAAAAATAATGTCATTTTATCTGGTAAGTTAATGGCTCCAACAGGAGGCGATTCAAGTACAACTAAAGCTGTATGGGGATTATATACTGAAACCAATGCTCTTGATGAAGGTGGTGAAGTACTAGTTGAAAATAATATTGTTGCTAATGCAGTTTATCACGGTGACAGTAATTTAGATTATAAAATGGTATCTGGAGGAGTGTATGATAACAATCTCTCATATAACTGGAATTTTTATAATGATAATTTTGATCCTAGTTGGAAAAATCCAAATTCTAATATAGAAAACTACATGTCTAATATAGATAAAGAGCCTACATTAGAAGCATTTCTTAACATTCTAAGTTCAAGAAAATTAAACGACAGGAATAAATTATTCACAGCTACAGAAGTCAATAATTTCATACGTTCTTGCTTTAATAAATAACAGTGAGGTTTATTAAAAGCCTCACTGTTAAAAGTTCACTAATCTATCTCTGTACTTTATCAAAATAAAAGCTTGATTTTTTATTCAATACAATCATGATAAATCTCTATTTTTTAAGGTACAGTGTTATAAGTAAGGGTTAAAAGGATGTTTATACGTTTTTTTCTGGTTGCATCGATTATTTTTTCTATATCAATAGTGGGTTGTGGAGGAGATAGTAATACTGAACAACTCGATTTAAAGTTGTTTCCGATTTCTAACTCTGGAGCAAATCAGATTGTTACAGAATTAAATACCGTTATTTTGCATGGTTCCGGCACCGATAATGACGGTTCTATTATCAATTATCAATGGGTTCAAATTTCAGGTCCAGAAATATCATTCTCGAACTCAAATTCAGCTAATACAAGCTTTATTGCTCCAGAGGTTAGCCAAACAGAAGTCGTCAAACTTAAACTAATTGTTACAGATAACGATAATCAGAAAGGCGAAGATAATATCAGTATATCAGTATTAAATAATTTACCACCTATAGCTGATGCAGGCCCAAATCAACATAAAGTAAATAATGATGTAATAACACTTGATGCAAGTGCATCACAAGATATCGGCGACACACTTACTTACTCATGGAAACAGACGGATAGAAGCGGAATCATTGCAAATTTAGATGTTCAAACTTCGGCTACCCCTAAGTTTACAGCTCCAATATTATTAACAAAGCAAACTATCACATTTGAAGTAACTGTAACGGATACTGCTAATACGACAGATACTGCTGAAGTTAATATTACCATCAGCCCTAACTTCTCTAAAATTTATACTCCTTCAAATAATAGCAAAATTATATATGTAAGCAGTTTGAGTGGAAATGATGCTACGGCACTACCTGTAAACTCGAGTGATATAATAAGCCCAACTCATCCGAATATTACAATATATCCTTACAAAACTTTAGCTGTGGCTAAAGCACAATTAAGAGACGATTTAGGTGATTGGATATTATTAAAACGAGGTGAAGAATGGACAAATGAATCTTTTGGTATTTTGAATACCTCAGGATTAAATAAAGATTTTCCAACTATATTTAGTTTTTATGGCACATCTGGTGCTAGACCACTAATTAAAACAGGGGAACAAAGCGCTTTTCATGCAAATAATCAAGAAACATCTCACATAGCTATATTGGGACTAAATTTATACTCCCATACACGTGATCCAAATTCCCCTAGCTATATAGTAGGGGCTGATGGAAACACAGGGATTTCTTTTGTAGGCGGTGGCAGTAATATATTAATTGAAGATACCGTAGTAAGATATTTCAAAAATGGTATTACAGTAATTAGTTTTGATAATAAGCAATATCATGAATTTTCGCTTATCAACTCAATTATTGCTGATAATTATGCCATTTCAGACTTAGGGCACAGTTCAGGATTGTATATTGAAGGTGTAAATGGCATAAAAGTTAAAAATAATTTCTTTGATCACAATGGTTGGAATGAAACCATAAAAAATGCAAGTGCAACAAAATTCAATCACAATATATACTTAAAAGCTAACAATAATGGTAACAGAATAAATATTGCCGATAACATAATTTCCAGAGGATCTAGCCATGGTATTCATGGACGAGCAGGTGGAGTATTTACTAATAATTTTTTAATTGAAAACTCAATAGGCCTACAGTTAGGTTATAAAACAACTCCAATTAAAAATGGTACTAGAGCTTACGCATATAATAATGTTATCTATTCAGGCAAGTTGATGGATCCTAAGGAGAAGAATACAAATACATCTAAAGCTGTATGGGGAATTTATACGGAAAACAATGCCTTAGACAGTGGTGGTACTGTCGAACTTGTAGATAATATAGTTACGAGTGCTAAAGACTTCAATGCTAGTAATGTCGATATAAACGATGTTATAGGGGTCAGCTCAAATAGAAATGTTACTTATAATTGGAATTTTATGGGAGATAATTTAGATGATTCATGGCCTAATCCAGATGTTACTATATCACAATATATGAACAACATTGGATACCCAGCTTCAATGGATGAATTTATTAAAAACCTAAAAACAAGAAAGCTTTCATTTTCAGATCAAAACTTTACAACTCTAAATATTAATAATTATTTTAGAAACGGTTTTAATAAATAACGGTATTATACCCATGTTACATGAAAATTCGTGATTTCAGCAAGTCGAGAAGCGTGTCAAATACGAGGCATAAGATGTGTCGTTAAGTCATTCTAAAAAATATATTCATAGTGTTCGAGGTTCACAATATACAAGTGAAAAGTACCAAAGGCTGCTAACTAATAATGGTATTACACCGTCGATGAGCCACAAAAGTGCGTGTTTAGATAATGCTGTTGTTTAAAGATTTTTTGGGAGCTTAAAGCATGAATGGTTATTAAATGTTCATCATTTAACAAGGACGAGTATGAAAAAAGATGTTGGAGCTTATATCAAATATTATAATCGAGATAGACTTCATACAAGTATTGGTGATATGTCGCCAATTGAGTACGAAAGTTCCATGTTTAAACTGTGTGGTAACGGTTGACCAGAATACCATTTATTACCTTGGCCTACAGGAGTGTGGGTAGAAAACGATTACGGCATTATGATTTATCAATGGATTACAAATCATGCTTTGTAATCGTATCCTACTTAAGCTCAGAAACCTGTATTTCCAAGTAGTACGGGTATAAATATGTTTGAGGTTTAGTAAGTTACTAGATCCAACGATACTTAATTATCTGACGGCACATCACTACACATGAATAATTTATTAAAAGCGATTTTTATCGCTAGCTTTAATACTCACCGACAGTAGCCGAGCAAGATCTTTTGCATTATCTCCTTCCATCATCTCTAAATGCCCATGTTTAAGTTCTACTACATTAACTAAATTATTAGTCAATTTAGACCAGCCTCTACTTTTATCTAATTTTCGCCATAAAATTTCACTATAATTGAGACCCGGACACATAAACAACGAAACTGGACAACTTATAAGCCCACCTAAATACAACTCACTTACTTTGGTCCAATAATCAAAGAATCTTTCATAACGCAATATTTCGACTAATTGGCAGCTATTAGTACTTTCAGCGGGATTTATAGGGAGTGTTTTTTCTCGAAATTTATGTTTGAGCATTTCAAGTGTATGTTTTAGCCCGCGGTTGTAATACCATTCAAATTTAGTTGACCATTTTATTAGGAAGGGAGAAACAGTGGGTAGACTAGGCGCATTATGTGTTAAATTCGGAGCATATACATCTAACAAACCTAAAAATTCAATTTTCTCTCCCCGTTCTTCAAATTGCTTTGCTATTTCAAAAGCGGTATAAGCACCATAACTATAACCGACTAATAAATAAGGGCCTTTTGGTTGGTGATTTTTGATATAAGCGATATGATCATATGCCATTTTTTCTACGGTATCATGATAATAATGCTCCATGACCCCTCTAGTTTGCAAACCAATAACACGATAATCCTCACCAAGACTCATAGCAAAATCATAAAGGTTATTAACGTTCCCGCCCACACCACCAACAATAAATAATATTTTTTTATTGTATTCTGGCCCTGGATGCATAACAACAGTGGTATCCCAAGGTTCATCTAATTTTTGATTAGATAAGGTAACTTTATTTATATTTTTAATATTAATTTCGTCAATCACTTTTTGAGCTAATAAATTAATTGTAGGATGAGTAAATAATGTCGATATAGGTAAATTAACATTAAACTTAGCTTTAATTCTTGAAAATAAAGCAACGGAAAGTAACGAGTCTCCACCAATAGTAAAAAAATCATCATTCACACCTAAATCAGTCACTCCAAGAATATCTTTCCAGATTACGAACAAATTAAATTCAATATCAGATACAGATTCACTTTGCATCGATACTGAATTATTTGCTTCATCTTTATCACTCTGGCTTTCATGAGTATTAGCTTCTTTACTTTTAAGCCAATACTTTTGTTTAGAAAACTGATATGTAGGAAGTCCAAAAACTTTACCTTGAACACCAATTCCTATTTTTTGAAATTCGATTTCAACACCCACACACCATAATTGAGCTAGGCAGTTTAAGAAAATGGACTGTTCTTTTTCCGCATATTTAGAATCAGCCAGCGTGTTAACAGCTAATATGTTTTTGTCTTTTTCGTAAGGTTGAACAAATGAGCACAAAGCAGAACCTGGGCCGACCTCAATCATTACATCACTTTCTGCAATAGAATGTTTCACGGCATCGTGAAAACATACTTCTTTTCTTAAATGCTGAATCCAATACTCAGATGTATTTAAATCATGACAATAATGGCCTAAAGTAGAAGATATAACCTTTATATTAGGAGTATTTAATTGTATTTTGTCTAGTGATTGAGAAAAATCATCCAGTACAGGATCCATAAAATCGGAATGAAATGCATGCTGGTTCATCAATTTTTTATGATGGATACCTTTTGAGGATAATATATTTAATAATTTTTCAATATCACTTTCAGATCCAGAAACAACTATATTAGAAAGGCTATTTTCAATTGAAATAACTAGAGAATCAAAAAGTAATCTCTCTACAAGTGTTCTAGAATTAAATACTGCAACCATAGCCCCTTTGGGTGACTGAGCCATTAATCGACCTCGTTCAAATACAATCCATAAGCCATCTTCTAAACTAAATACACCAGCTATACATGCAGCAGTATATTCACCTACGCTATGCCCTATCAGTACCTTTGGCGTAACGCCTAAATCTATTAAAGTTTTAGCTAAGCAATATTCCACAACAAATAAGCTTATTTGTGCATTTTGGGTTTGAGCCATATTTTGAAAAAAATTATCATTATCCATTATAAGGTCATGATAATTTTGACCAGTGCTTGCACTTAACTGTGTAATACATTCATCAAAATAAGATCTATATATTTCATAATTATTATATAGCGCCTTTGACATTCCATTATATTGGCTACCTTGGCCTGGAAACATAAATGTAATTGAAGGGTTTGGTTTAGCGGTAAAGCATAATTCACTCTCTTTTAATTCAAATTGTGAATTATCATTACTTAATATTTGAGTATAAGTTCTTCGTGAGAATTTTTTTCTAGTTTTTAATAAAGTATAAGCTGCATCAATCGCTTTACTCGGTTTATTATTTAAAAAATCTGTAAATGATTTTTGCTGTGCAAATACAGAGTCATCTGATTTTGCGGAAAATAACAGCAATAAGTCTTTTTTTTCAGTTTCATCACTATCAAAAAATGAATTTGGCGGACTGGCTAATATAATATGTGCATTTGTACCACCAATACCAAAAGAACTAACTCCAGCATGAACCTCCCGATGGTGGCTTAAGTCTACTCTTTCTTTATTAAAATAAAACGGACTGTAATCTTGGCTAATAGCAGGAAATTCATTACTAAAGCTTAGATTTGGAGGTATTTGTTTATTTTTAACCACTAGTACCGACTTTATAAATGATGCAATGCCAGCAGCAGCATCAAGATGTCCTATATTTGCCTTTAAAGTACCTAAAGCACAAGAATGCTTATTTTCACTAAACTCTCCAAATACATCATTCAAACTTGCTAACTCAATAGAATCTCCTATTTTGGTTGCCGTACCATGTGTTTCTATAAATTGTATTTGACTGGGCTCAACTTCAGCCAGTTCTTGAGCTAATGCAATAACTTCACTTTGCCCGTCAACACTCGGCGCCGTAAATCCAACTTTATTTCTGCCATCATTATTAGTAATGGCACCTTTAATCACAGCTAAAATATTATCATTGTCTTCAACTGCATCTGCTAATCGTTTCAGTACAACGACCCCAATGCCCTCTCCAAAAATAGTACCATCGGACTGACTACTAAAGGGTTTACAATAACCATCAGGAGAAAAAATCATACCCTCAGAATGTAAGTAACCTGCTTTATGAGGAACATTAACGGCTACTCCTCCAGATAAAGCAATATCACACTGATAGGTTTGTAAAGACAGTACAGCTAATTGAATTGCCACCAATGAGGTAGAGCAAGCTGTTTGCACATTGATGCTTGGACCGCGTAAATTTAGTTTATGAGAAACACGGGTTGTTAAATAGTCTTTTTCACTGGCAAGCATCTTTTGAAAATCACTAATATCAAAAGATTGCGTGTTTATATCTATGTTATTTAATAAATAACGATTCATGCTACAGCCAGCATAAACTCCTACAGCATCTTCAATCTCATCAGGAATAAAACCCGCAGATTCTAATGCTTGCCAACTATGCTGTAAAAAGAGTCTATGCTGAGGGTCCATTAGCCTTGCTTCTGCAGGCGTGTATCCAAAAAAATCAGCATCAAAATGACTAATATTAGATAAAGACGATGTTTTTAGTACATAGTTTTGCTTTTGATATACTGTTTTGGATATACCTAAGGAAATCAAATTAGATTCACAAACATCCGTTATTGCGCACTTCCCTGAAAGTAAATTATTCCAATACTCATCAATATTTTCAGCACCAGGAAACGCACCAGACATACCAATTACGGCAATGTCATTTCTCATTTCATCCATATTAAATATTACTCTTTATACTTTTTAGTTTCTGTTGGCTTAAAAGCCACTTATAATTTGTTTTTAAAAGCAATTTAACCATCAACAAAAGTAAAATACCTGTGACATAAAAATAGCTACCTCCTTTAATATTATAATCTTACAACTATATTTAAACATCACATTCCTTGTGACGTTTTCTAGGCTTTATATTGCGCTTCATTGCGGAACGTATTTTATTTGCTCTTGTTTCTTTAACATCTGTAATCTTTCGGTTGCCATCAATATCCAGAAAACAAGCAATCGATTTTATTGTCACAAATCTAAATAAATCAACACTTTTAAGTCTATTTGGAAACACTTTATCTAATATATTTAAAACCTGCATTAATGACATCGAATCACCTCCGACCTCAAAAAAATGTGCTTCAATTGATAAATTATCGTGTTGAAGAACCGTCTTCCAAGCATCCATTACTGTTTGTTGTATTTGTGTTAATTTTATTTTGTTTTTTTTAAAGCTCTTTACTTGAGATAAAACAATTTTAGGTAATTGATTTCGATTTATTTTACCACTAGAAGTTAATGGGAATTTCGCTAATTTCATATAAAAAACGGGTAACATATATATAGGAAGATATTTTGATAAATAATTTTTTAATCGACTTTCATTAATCTCTTTCTGGTCATTTTCAACTGTATATAAAATGCCAATAAACATACTTCCATTAGGTTTTTTCTCAATCACAGCCACTGATTGTTGGATGTTGGTATATTGGTGCATAATGGTTTCAATTTCCGATAATTCGATTCTCAGACCACTTAACTTAACTTGTGAATCCTTTCGCCCTAAAAACTCAAGTTCACCATCATTAGTCCAGCGGGCTAAGTCACCTGTTTTATACAAACTATCTTGAGAAGAAGAGCGAGCAAAAAACTGCTGTTGAGTAAGTATATCGTTACCAACATAACCTTCAGCTACTTGTACTCCTTCGATAAATAACTCCCCAACAACTCCGATAGGAGATTGATTTAAATTTTTATCGAGGATGTGAATTACTGTATTAGAGATTGGTTTCCCTATAGGTACAAATTTATATTTTTCATTTTTATTACAGCGAAAACAGCTAACAGCAATTGCGGCCTCAGTTGGACCATAAATGTTTATTAATTCAGTACTTGTATAGGATTTAAAAAAAGAGTTCACCGAATGTGATAGTAACTCTTCACCGCAACAAACAACTTTACATAATGAATTTTCTTTCAAAGGTTTAGCTAATATAAATGTATTTAAGATAGATGGCACGAGATGTAAAATGGTCACTTGATATTGACTTATTTGTTTTTGTATTTGATGAACATCTTTATGGCTACCTGGTATTGCAAGTGCCACTGTTGCACCAACCAGTAAAGGCCAGTAGATTTCAAATAAAGAAATATCAAAGCTATAAGGTGTTTTTTGTAAAACGACATCCCCTTTTACAGGTTTGAAATCTGCTTTCATCCAGAGCATCACATTTGCAATACCTGAATGTAGGTTCATTACTCCTTTAGGTTTTCCCGTTGAGCCTGATGTGAATATTATATATGCTAAATCATTAGAGGATATTTCGACTTCAGGATTATTATTAGGAAACGCAGTGATTTCACACTCTAAATGATCAAGTACAAAAATATCATATGCTGATTTATTAAAGTGAAACTGAATATTACTGTGAGTTAGAATCGCTTTTACCCGAGATTGACTGAGCATATAATCTATTCGATTTTTAGGTAATTCCCCATCAATAGGCACGTATACAGCACCTAATTTTAGAATGCTATATATGGCCGTCATCATACTTATAGAACGCTCACAAACTACAGCTACAACATCACCTTTTTTCACACCTTTATTGTTTAAGTAATGAGAAAGTTTGTTTACTTCAGAATTAAACTCTCTATAAGTGTAACGCTTATCTTTATATATCAAAGCAATGTTGTTCGGTGTATTTTCTACTTGCCTTTCAAATAATAACTTTAAATTTAATCTATCTTCAAAATATACACTTGTATTATTAAATTTAGCTATGTCGGTACTATCTTTCTCTCGCACATAATCTAATGATGAAACTGCTATATCTGTATTAGATATTAAGTTAGTTAATAAAACTTTAAATGAATCTCTAAAACGCTGTGCTGATATATTATCAAATATTGAACTGTCATACTCAATATAACCATATAGCTGTTCTTCGTCTTCCCATAAACGCAAAAATAAATCTAACTGAGAATTTAAAGGTTCGTAATAAAGAACTTCTCCTTGAACTCCTTTTAAGTCCAATTTCATTGGATGCTCAAAAGTAAAGCCATGACGATATAACTTTTTATTACCCATTTTTTTTAAATTATCATTAATTATTTCTATTGAGGGGTATTCTTGATGTCTATGGGCTTCTAATAAAGCAACTCGTACTTTTTTGAGTACATCAAAAACACTATCTTTATCAACAAACTCAACGCAGATAGGCACAGTATTTACCAAGCAGCCTATTGTATTTCTAAATATTGAATTTTTTCGATTTGATAACGGTACTGCAATACAAAAATTTGATTCACCAGAGTATTTTGCAAGCAACAAATAATATGATGTTAATAGAATAACGTATGATGAAATGATGTTTTTTTGACTGATTTTTTTTAAGTCTTGCCAAATTTCTTTTGGTAAAGCTATCTCAATTGATCTGCCTTTAGAGTTATGCTCATAATTTTTAGCTCTTGGAGTATCAAGCTTTATAGTTGAGGAATTGTTTAATTTGCCTCGCCAGTAATTTGCCGATTTTATTCCTTTAGGAGATAATAACCATTTTGATTGATTATTTGAAAAAGACTGATAATTATTAAATATCTCATTATCTCTTGTGGATACAGTTAATTTACCTGAATTATTATATGCATTGCTTATCAATTTAGCTATTTTATCTTTTGAACTTAAATCAATTACAATATGATGAATAGATATTGCGATGATTAAATTTTCACTATCATTAAATTTAGCTGTAATAACTTTAACTAAAGGCTCATTAGCTAAATCAAAATCTTGATTACAACTTTGATTAACCCAGTTTATTGCTTCATAAAAATTATCGTTAAAGGTTCTTTTAATAACTGTGCATTGATTGAATTTATCGAAGCGTACAATTTCTCCATCAATCATCTCATATGAAGATCTTAATATTTCAACAGTATTAATGACAGCATTAACTGAAGCAATAAACTGAGTAAAATCCAAATTTTCAAACAAAAATATTGAATTAACATTATAGGCAGAATTTTTACCTTGTTGACCTAACAGCCAAAATTGACGCTCTATTAAACTTGCATGTGAAGTATTAACGTTTGCTATCATATACATTCTTAACCGATATAATGTCATTTTTTTCTATTGATAAAGATGCCATTATAGGTGCTATTTGTTCTACTGAACTATCGTTTATTTTATCTAAAGCCTCACTTCTAGTCATTAACCCTTCTCGAATAAGATGACTCAATTCCATTTCATATGGGTTATAACCAAAAACTTCTTCATGTACATAATTATTAAAGGTATTTAGCATGCAATTGGAAGAACAGCCGTCAACATCTTTGGGGCTAACCCAGCCTAAAGGCGCTATGGCATCTTTTATTTCAGTTTCAGTTACATCTTCAATACATAAAATATTTACATTGTGTGGATATTCTTTCACTTCATTAATAAGTTCATCTTTAATGCACAAGTAATCATCAACTACATCTCCAACCTCTTCTCTTAATTTATTCAGGGATTCTAACCTTGAATCTGCTAAAAACTTGTAATGGTTTTTATAAATTATTGCATTAATAGGAATTTGCCCAAGAGTAAATCCAGCTAGTATAAATGGAATTTTTTTTTCTAAAGCAATTTTCAAGGCTGTAATATTAACCATAGATATACAAGAATTACATATCGCTGAAATTCTTGTTAATGTATTTTTTCGATAAACATCGGTTATCGCACTCGCTCGTGCAATTGCTTTGTAATTTTCACTACTAGGTCGATAAACCCAGTGATCGACTCCAAGACTATCAACAACCTTTCTAATATTTTTCCATGCAACTTCTGCGATATACCCATTATCTAAAGTAAATGCTAGAACATTTAGCCCATACTTTTCTACTGCTAGTTTTAGAACATAAGTACTATCTTTACCACCGCTATAACAAACAACGGCATCATACTCCCCTCTTTTTATTCTGTTATCAAATAAATTTGATATTTTAATTTTTGCATTATCGATAAACGAAGCTTCTATTTTTGTGGATTTATTCTTTTTATTACAAAAATTACAAACGCCATTTTCCTCAAATTTTATTTTGGGGTAGTTTTTTGATTGAATACATTTAGAGCACCTTTCAATGTTGTTAGTCATGTGACTTTTTCCTATCAACTAATGCTATCATTTTATTTATAGAGCTAAAGTTATCTCTTGTTAAATCATCATCATTGACTTGGATTAAAAAGGCTTTTTCTAAAAAAGAGGCAAGCTCTATGAGACCAAATGAATCGATAATACCTTCATCGATTAAAGATTCATTTAAAGGGATTTCATCAATTTCAACCATATAAGTATCAACAATAAAGTTCAATATTTGTTCTAAAATCATCACGCTACTCATTTATTTATTCCTGTCACTACATATCCAATATATCAACAACACACTTGCCCATGTCTAATTCAACTTCTAGAGGATTATTAATCCAGTACTGGCAAATTTGTGATGTTAATAAAAATATAAAAATCATGTTATCCCGATAACCTGTATTTTCAGGGACTCCATTTTTAAATTTATTCAAAAATCGTTTAACTATTTTATTGTCAAAAAGGCCGTACTCTACAATATATTGCTCAGATAACATGGTACTGGCTAAATCACTCAGTTGACCGTCAGAACTAATAAATGCAATCAGATCAGGGGCCATATAAGGTTGTTTTGGCCTATTAGTGATTTCTTCAGGGATCTCATTTTTAAAAGCTTGCTTTAATATATGTTTTTGATCAAAATTCTTGAGTTTATATTCATCGGGCATTCCAAAAGCCATCTCTACAACTCTATGATCTAAAAATGGGAAACGCCCTTCAACACTATTACTCATGGCCATACGATCTCCCTGAGAAGAAAGCAGATACCCTTGCAATAATGTTTTAATTTCTAGGTATGAGTTCTTTTGTAATAGAGAAAAGGAGGCATAATTACTTGGTAATGTTTTTTTTAATTTTTCTAATAAAGTTGATTTATTAAACTTAATTCCTAAGCTTTTATTAAAATACTTTTCTATGATTTTATTATTTGAAAGTCGTATATTAAGGCCATTAAATTCGTTATCAAAGTCACTTAAAAAACCCTCATAATACATTTTTATAAAAGCGAACTGTCTTTTATCTGCATAATGACTTAAATGAGGATAGAGCTCTTTTAATGATTCGATTACAGTGCTGTCACCATTAGATAATTTCCATTCATTTAAAATTTTCAGCTCCTTAAACGTATCGTAACCAAATAGGATTTCATCAGCGCCTTCACCTGTTAATACAACTTTTGTATCTGTGTCCTTTACTTTGTGTGATAACAAGTGAAGCGGTACCGGTGCAGTTCTAAAGATAGGCCTTTCAGTATGATAAATGGATTTAAGCAAGTTATCATCAATGTCTTGATTTAATATTTTAACTTCGTGATGAATTGAACTGATCTGTTTACTGGCTAATATTTGAAAATGACTTTCATTTAATGATTTATCTTCGAACGTAACAGAAAATGTTTTAAGCTCATAATTTGTATACTCTTTAATTCTCTGAGAAATGATTGTAGAATCAATTCCTCCACTTAAATATGCACCGACAGGTACATCACTTCTAAGACGTACCTTTATAGAATCATCTAACAATTCTTGAAATGCTTTTTTGGTATTGTCAAAGCTATCTGCAGTAATATTTGAATCGAAACTTTCACCTACTTGATAATATCTTTCTTTAGTAGTACGTCCATTTACATTAAAAACCTCAAAAGTACCAGATTCTACAGTATAAATATCTTTATATATTGAATTATCAGCTAAAGTATTCCAAAGCAACCCATGTTCAAAAAGATGTTGAGGATCTATCTCTCTTTTATAATGGGCTAACGCATCAAATGCCTTCATTTCAGAACTAAAAAAATAAGCTCTATCATGTAATAAAACATACAGAGGCCTTATGCCGTATCGGTCTCTTCCAACGACTAATTGCTCTGATTTCTTATCCCAAATCAGAACAGAAAACTCACCATTTAACATTTTAAAACAATTAGTTCCTATTGACTCATATAGTTTTAAAATAACTTCAGTATCGGAATTAGTGTTAAATGAATAGCCTTGAGATTCAAGCTCTTTACGTAGTTCTATATAATTATATATTTCACCATTAAATGAGATAATGCAGTAAGATGATTGCATGGGTTGGTGACCATCTTCAATATCGATAATTGAAAGGCGAGTATGCCCTAAGCCAATGACTCGATTTACATATAACCCCCATGCATCAGGGCCCCTATGGTTCAAATGAGACAAGGCATTTACAACAATATTTTTTTTATTTTGCTTATGTACGCCTAAGACGCCAAATACACCACACATTGCTCCACCTATTTATCTATACTTTAAATATATAAAAACACCTAAAAGTTTTAATTAAGTAAACATATCGGGTACGCATATTACCAAGCTTTCTAACTTTTTTAACTATAAAGTATTAATTTTATGTCAATAAGATAAATTAATTAATGAACTAGAAAAAGGAGACATTGCAGGGTATATAAAATGTGCCATCAAAAAGTTATTAAAATATAAGTAGTAATACTCTAGTATTTGATATAATAAATAAAATGAAGCGACACAAAATAATCAGTTGCACTAACTAATAGAGCAAACGAGAACACTCCCTCGACAGCCCATTATAAAAAGGTATCTTTGAAGAGAAAGTTTATCGTGTTACTAAAAGTAACATCACTCAATTCAAGGTTATTTATTAGTTGAACTCCTCAAATAATATATACAAAAAGAAACCTGAACTTGCCAAAAATCTGTACCAATCCACCTCATTTTTGTAATTGATAAAATAGTATTTTAATATAAAGGGTCATAATACTCACTGCCATAAGTAACGAACAAAAATATCACTACAAGCCTACTTTCAATACCTGTATTATTGTAAGTAGGCTTATTCATCGGATTTAACTTCCTGTTCTTTGTGTTTTCTACGAGAAGATCTTAGCCGTAGCTTTAAGTTCATAGCACCTTTAATTTTATTTCCTCGAACTCTGCTTACTTCTTTGCCTTTTTGGTTCTGCGAGTTATCAATAAAGTTTGCAAGACAACGTATCGTAGGATAAGTAAACATGTCGACACTTGATAGGTTTTTTGGATAAATTAGACTTAAAACTGAAAAGGATTGCATCAAAGACATTGAATTACCACCGAGATCAAAAAAAGGAACGTCTATTGAAAGCTCTGATTTATTGAGTAGAGAACACCAAGTTTGATGAATTCTTTTTTCAACCCCACTTAGTTGATAGCTATTTTTAGACGACTTTTTTTCTTCTACTATTTTCAATTTAGATAAGGCTTCATGATTTATTTTACCGCTAGAAGTTAAAGGGAAGCTTTTCAACTCAATAAATGAAACAGGTAACATATATCTCGGTAAGATTGTTGCTAAATAAAACTTTAAATCATTTTGATCTAAACATTCGTTTTTATCTTTCTTACTATAAAAAGCTGAAATAAATGCATTACCACTTTTATTTTTTTTAATTATCGTAGCGGCAATTAAAATGTTTGGATAACGCTGAATTACAGAGTTAATGTCATTTAACTCAACTCTAATACCATTGAGTTTAATTTGAGAGTCCTTTCTTCCTAAAAACTCCAAACTACCATTTTCAGTCCACCGTACACAATCTCCAGTTTTATATACTTTCCCAAAATCAAATGGGTTATTAATAAAGACTTTTTTGGTTAGCTCTGCATTACCGACATACCCCTTAGCAACTTGAATACCACCTATTAATAACTCACCTTTAACTCCAATCGGGAGCTGCTGTAAATTTTCATCTACAACGTATAAGTATGTATTGTTGATAGGTTTACCTATCGGGATTTTTTTTCTATTATTTTCACAGCGCCAAATAGTGACATCAATTGCTGCCTCTGTCGGTCCATATAAATTAACTAATTCAGTAAAAGGATATTTATCATAAAAACAAGACGAGTGCTCTGATAATAAAGACTCCCCACTACAAAAAATAATCTTTAGTTGATTATGTGTTTGATGACGAACGGATAAAAAAGTCATTAGCATAGCTGGGATAAAATGAAGCATAGTGACTTTATATTTGATCACTTGCCGATGGATTCGGTATATATCTCTATGGCTATTATGTTCTGCAATAGCCAATTTTGCACCGACTTGTAAAGGCCAAAATATTTCCCAAACTGATACATCAAAGCTATAAGGTGTTTTTTGTAAAATAACATCATCACTACTCGCCTTAAATTCAGTTTGCATCCACAATAAGCGATTTGAAACGCCTAAATGGCTATTTATAACACCTTTAGGTACTCCTGTAGAGCCTGAAGTAAAAATGATATATGCTGCATCATTTGGATTAATTTCAATATTTGGATTTTGATCACCTAAAACTGAAATTTGAGCCTGTACCTGATCAACCAAAATAGTTTTATATTGGCTCTTATCGTAATCGCACTCTAAAATAGTGTTAGAGACTATAGCTTTAACATTCGATTGCATCATCATGTAATCGATCCGCTTTTTAGGAAGTTTAATATCAACTGGTACGTATATAGCGCCAACTTTGATAATGGCATAAATATAAATTATCATATCAATTGAGCGCTCACTCATAACTGCAACTACATCCCCTTTATTAATACCCTGATCTATTAAATAATGAGCAAGTCTATTTATCTGAGAATTGAACTGAATATAGGTAAGTGCTTTATTTTTAAAAATTAAAGCAGTCTGATTTGGTGATTTTATTACTTGTTGTTCAAAAAGCAATTTTAAATTTAATTCTGTATAATACTTTTTTTCTGTCCGATTAAATTTTTTTATCGTGTTTATATCTGCAAGAGTAGTACATTTTAAATTATTTATTGGTTTATCTGAATCTGATATGAGATCTTTTAATAGAACTTTAAAAGAATCGACAAATCGTCTTGCAAAAGTTGAATCAAATAGTGAACTATCGTATTCAAGGTTTCCATGTATTTGTGAACTGTCTTCCCACAAACGTAAAAATAAATCAAGCTGTGGGTTTATGGGTCTACAATTTAAAACTTGTGTTTTAACACCGATCAAATCAAGCTGCATTGGATGTTCAAAAGTAAAGCCATGGCGATATAAAGTTCGATTATCTCGCACTTGAACCCCATCTCTTATTAAATTTACTGATGGATATTCTTGGAACCTGTGTGCTTCAAGCAGCGATATTCGCACTTTCTTTAACGCGCTAGCTACAGTATCTGTTTCGTTAAGCTCTACAGTTATAGGCAAGGTATTAACGAAGCAGCCCATAGTACTTTTAAACTCTGATTTTTTTCTATTAGATAAAGGTACTGCAATACTGAAATGAGATTCACTCGAATATTTTGACAATAATAAATAATAGGTTGTTAATAAAACGATATAAGAAGAAAGTAAAGTTTGTCCATTGAATGAATGTAAAGCGGCACACTCTTGCGCTGACAAATTTAAAGGTACTGAACCATGATACTCTAATTCTGTATTATTAATTATTTCAGGTGATGTTATATCAGCGGTTTGAGCATTTTTTATTTTATTATTCCAATAACTTGCTGCTTTTATTCCTTTATCTGATTCCAGCCATTTTTTTTGTTTTTCTATAAAATCAGAATAATTATTATATATTTTTAACTCATCAGGTGATAAATTACATAGACCCTTATTATTAAAGGCATCAGAAATTAATTTTGATAATGTATCCTTTACTTTAAGATCCATTACTATATGAGGAATAGATAGCCCGACAACAATTTGGGGATTTCCTTTAAACTTAGCAACAATGATACGAATTAATGATTCTTTTCCAAATTCAAATAAGTCATAGCATCTCTGATTCACCCAATTTTTAGCATCTTCCAATGCGCTTTTTATAAACTCTTCTTCAATTACATTACATTGAAAAAATTTATGAGTTCTATAGATACTCCCCCCTTGTACTTCAAAAGATGATTGTAAATTTCTGATTTGACTTATTACAGAATTTACAGAGCTAATGAAAAGCGGTAGATCAATGTTTTCAAATAAAAACATTGAATTTACATTGTAACTAGAGCCTCTTCCTTGATTGTTTAACAACCAAAACTGATATTCAATCAGGTTTGTTAAGTCTTTTTTATTTATAATTTCCACTGACTTATTTTCACCATCTAAAAGTACAAAGTTAATTACATTTATTCTTCAGCTAAATTATTTATTAAAATAAATTGAAATTTTTCTATTTAAAATCTATTGATCTGACATTCCGAATCCCATAAAAGCAGTTTGTTTTTTATGATCCTTCAGTGCGAAATGTATATTTAATAGACAACGCTATTTGAAATCTAAATCTATTTTAATCAAAATTCACTCAGAATTTAAAATATTGACTTTGGGTGAGGAATGTCGGCTTGATATAAAACTCTATTAAAAATAACAATCCTCCATATCTCTAAACTATCTTTACATAATCTACGAATTTCAAAAAGAAAAGCGTCAACCAGTCATAGATTAAATACCGAAAAATACGTAAGAATAATTTATCCATCTCCAATAATCTAATGACTCCTAACAAGCATATCCAGTAAAAAATAAGAAACGAACCCTAGTAACAATATATAACTAGAGATAATCACTTAATCAATGGGAAGTATTTGAAACTTACATTAACACTTAGAGGTTCATTTTTAAATTTATATAACCTTTGCAGGTATTCCAACGACGGTAGTTCCTGTTTCAACATTCTTAACTACAACAGCGTTTGCACCAATTTTTGCGTGGGCTCCAATTTTTATAGAGCCTAATATTTTAGCCCCAGCACCTATATCAGTATGACCATTAATAATCGGAGGTTTACCTCCTCCACCAATAGTAACCTGTTGAAATATTAAACAATTAACGCCAATAACCGCTTTAGGATGAATAACTATTCCATTTGGATGAGGAATAAGTAAGCCACCACCTATTTGACATGAAAGATCAATTTCAGCACCCGTTACTACAGACCAAAATCTATGAATCAATACCCAGTATTTACTAAGTAACTTACCAAGAATAGTATTTTTATTAACACCTTGATACTTCCTAATTGAACGTAATAGTTTACGACTAGGGTCCCAAAATTTTTGAGGTTTTTCACGTTCCCAGTCCGCAATTTCTGAAGATATTTCTACTACCACTTAGTTTACCTCCCTTGATGGCAACATTTTTGCTGGCACACCATATGCGGTCATATTAGCTTCAATATCTTTTAAAACGACTGACATTGCTCCAATCTTTACATTTTCGCCTATTTTGATGTCGCCTAAAATTTGAGCGTATGCGCCCAACTCAACATTATTACTCAGGTTAGGAGCCAAACTATCATTGTAACGATTACCAATTGTGACTCCTTGGCGAAGAGTACAATTATCCCCAAGCTTAGCATTACGATGTATAAATATATTACCGAAATGATAAATTCTTAAGCCTCCACCAGCTTTAACTGACTTTGGAATACTAATACCTAAAATAACTTCTAAAATATGGAATATTAACCAATATACTTTTAAGTTTAATTTTTTAATCCACCCATCATTCATTAAATCAACAGATTGCCCATATCGATACCAACGGATTGCAATTATTGAAGGTTCTTTTAGCCACGGTTTTAAGGGATAACGCGCACGGTCTTTCTGCCATTTGCATTTAATTTTGTTATTCAACTTATCATCCTTTAAATTTTATATTTTAAGCTTTGTATTCTATATTTATATTTTGCTTCCCATTTAATCGGCTAAAATGATACTTAATCATCCCAATGAGCTGTGGTAATTTTGAAAATACACAAAAAGAAGAGTTAAGTAATTTATCTGAAAAACAATAAGGAATTTTAGATTTCAACGTCATTCTAAATATTTGAGTAGGGTAAATTAAACAAAATAAAATAAAATAAAATTCAATAAATGAGCCTATCAATATAGCTAAAGGTATTATTAATGCCCAGATAATAATACTTCTTTGACGTGCTTGCCAAGCGCCCCATTTTTGAGCATTAGCAAATCCGAACCCTGTTTTTATAGTACGAGTCCACCATTGACCGAATGAAGTCATCGCGCAATCATGTGTTCCCATAAATACATCTAAGCATTGCACTTTATAGCCTTTTTTTCTAACTCGACTATAAAACTCAGGTTCTTCACCTGCAATCAAAGTTTCATTAAAACCATTTAGTTTTTCAAAAATTTCAGCTTTAATTGTAGCAATACCACCGCATGAATTTACCTCTCCTGGTTTTATATACCAACTCATATCACATAACTTCGTGTATAATGACTCGTTTACATTTTTCTCTCGCAAGCGACCACAAACTGCTGACACTTCGTCATTACTATCTAACTTCCTAACAGCTTGGATGATCCAGTTTTCTGCAAGTTCGCAATCTGCATCAATAAAATGAACGAATTCAATATTTACATTCTCTGCAATTAGCTTTTTAAATCCAGCATTTCTGGCAACCGCTGCATTAAGAGGCTGATCTTTTGTCAGTTTCACTACGAGAATGTCATTTGATTGTGCAAAAAGAACACTACCATCTACTGAATCAGAATCTACATATACAATTGGGTACTGGGCTTTTAGTGCTGATTTTAAACACCTCTTCAATCGTTCACCTTCATTTCTTCCAATAACTACAATGCCTATAGATTCATCTACAATCACATTATCTTCCTTCTTATTATAATTAACCATACAGCCTCAGCCTAACTAAATATGTACATCTGATTTTAACTTCCTGCTATTAAAAATTAAAATATGCCATTGCTACTATTTTTATTTTATTCCATAAACCACCAACTAAAAAATATAATAGCTCCTGAAATAGAAAGGATTATCAGATTTAAATTATGGTTTAAATCTATATACTTTTTAGCCAAAATCGAAATTACAGGCAACCATAATAAAGGTGCTATCGATATTCCGATAATCACTCCATTCAATCCATAGAATTGAAAACCAATTAACATTGAACTAATAAATATGGTCGACCAGACAAGATAAGATAGCATATGATAAAAAGAATCCCCTTTAGAAAGAAATATAGGAGAAATAGACATACACATAATCCTTACAACCATGCCTGCTGATAATACTTGTAACATCCAACCTGCTTGATGGTATGGTTCTTGATAAAGTAATTCAATCAAAAACTCTCCAAATACAGCAATAGTAATGACCAATGGCAGTAGAGCGAGTAAGACATATGCTCTAAGAGTATTAAATTTTTTCGAGAGCTGTTTTCTTTCACTTTCAGCAATTGAAGCTATAGCAGGCATAATCGTATTACTAATTAATGCAGCTAAAAGACCAAGTGCAATTTGTGAAAATAAAGCAGATAAATTATAGAGACCAAGATCAGCTTTCGAGATCACACTACCTAAAAGTAACGTGTCCCCCTTGCCGACAATAAATGTCAAAATAGTCGCAATAAAAATCCATTTCCCAAAATGAATCAATTCACTTCCAATATCCTTATCCCATTTAAAGCCAACCACACCATTTTTTAAATATATATAACTGCCAATTAACTTTATAATACTAACTAATAATCCACTTACTACAAATGCCCAAATACTTTGAAACACAGCGGCTAATGCAACTGTAAATATTAAAGTAAACATCTGTGATATTAACTCAAGAATGATAATGGGTTTAACTTTTAGGTCCCTTTGATGTAAAGGTAAACTTGTTGAAGTAAAACCAGTTATAACAAAGCTAAAACCTACAACAGGTAATATGTACAAAAGCTCCGGTTCTTTATATAAAGAAGCTGCTGGTGAGGCCATAATTAGCACCCCCACCCAAAGAAGTAAACCTCTTAGAACTTGCAATGTCCATGCGGTTTGTAAAAAATCTTTACTTTTCCCTTTTGGGTTTTGCACGATACTAGTTGAAATACCAAGATCAGAAAATAGTGCAACGCCAATCATAATTGCCGTTACAATGGCCATAAGTCCAAATATCTCCGGCATAAAAATACGAGTTAAGATTAAGCTACTTACCATCCTTAGAAATGTACTTCCTCCGAACCCCAAAAATGTCCATAAAGCACTTTGACTCACTTTTGATTGAAAACCATTTCCACCTGTTAATGATGAGAATTTATTTGATAACTTAGTATTTAAAATCCCAATCATGAATAAGAACCTTTTAAAGGAGTATTTTGTCTATAATTAAGATTATTTGCCCTTCCCAATAGGGCACCAATTAATAACCATGACCAACTATATATTGAAGTATTCGGAATTTGATCTAACATGATAATCGATATTAGTAAGGCAAAATTTATTAATAAAGATTGCTCTGCATGATTATTTATATCTACACTCATTTTTAATCCTTTATAAATGCTAAAACCCGCTAAACCAAAAATTAAACTAAATCCTATTGCACCATAAGAACTTAAAATTGTGATCCAATAGCCATCTGTAACTGAGTCAGCTAATCGGTTTCTCCCCCATGAGCCCCAACCAAAATAAAGTTTTTGTTGTGCATGTTCTAACAACCTCATTTCATGATAAAAACGAAACTCTAATGATTGTGCCCTTTCGGCATCCCAACTGTTTACTAGTTCAAGTAAATCTAAATGCGGAAACATCCCAAACATTGATAACATAGGATAGAAAATAACTAATGAAATAATTGCTATAGCAATTTTTTTCTTAATTAGGTTGGGAATAAATGCAATAGAGAGCATTAAGCCAAAGCCTAAAATAAATGCGCCAACAGATTTTGATACGACTAAAACAAAAAAAAGATATAAAACAATTATTGAACAAGGAATATTAAATGTTTTAATATTATTTTTAAAATTAATTGTAGCTGCAGCTAAGCACACAGCTAAAAACATTGAAACTAACAAGCCATGCCCCATAAATACAACTGCACGAAAGCCACCAAACCGAGCTTGTTGACCCCAAGAGTGTGGAAAAAATCCATAAATCCAAGTATGTAGTTTGGGACTCATTCTAATTTCAAATAGTATGAGTAATGAATAACATAAGCCAGCTATTACAAGTAATTTTACAATTTGCATTAAATCTTTATGAGTTTTAATTATTTGCACTGCAATAATAAAAGGTAGAATTTTTAAGTAAGCTAATAATATTGCTGAAATTGAATCATATAGAGTTAATCCAGATTTCCAATACGCACCGTTGTAAACTGGCTCCGGATTATTCATTACTGTTATAAATGGTAATAACAAAAGTAATAAAATAAGCACCCTTTCTGGACCTGATTTAGGTATTAATGAAATGTCAATTTTCTGTATAAATCGACAACAAAATAAAGCGGCAAGGGCTGGTATTGTATTTTGATCTAAAGCTGGTAATAATGGTAAATCAATATTCACCCGAACGGGTAGTAACATATACCCACCCATAATTGTTAAAAATGAGGCTGTTACCGTATCTAACCTTTTATAAAATAATATGCTGAGTAATGGCCATGAAATAAGCATGACATAAGCAAAAAGGTTTGGCATTTAATTACAACTTAGCATATAATTTTGGCAGCTTAACCAAGTTATCAAAATAACGTTTTACTAATCTCCTTGGATCTTGCATCATTCTATATCCCCACTCTAAGTGAAGTATTTGTAATATTTTCGGAGCACGTTTTTCTTCACCCACCAAAAATAAAATAGATGCTCCAATACATAAAGCGACACCATTAATTAAATCTTTATCTTTAATTAATTTTGCTAAAATCTCTTGTCGTGGAGAGCCTACAGCTAAAAAAACGTATTGTGCATTTGATTTCTTTATTGTGCTAAGGGTTTTTTCTACTTCTTTAGGGCTATTAATGAACCCCATAGGTGGGTTGTAGTGCTGCAACTGTAACGTATTATATTTTGTTCTTAAACGCGATATGACATCGTCGTTACCACCAACAATAAGTACTCGTGAGTCTTGAGTTAATACATCATCAAATAATTTTTGAGTAAGTGTACTTCCAGGGATCACTTCTTTAACTGTATGTCCTTTTAGTTTTAAAATTTTTTCTAATATACGGCTATCGCATAAGTTTAGAGAGGCATTATCATAAATTGGTTGAAGCACTTCAGCTTCTTTTGATACAACTAACCTAGTTAGATGATCAATATTAGGGGTTACTATAAAGTCACTCCCTTCACTCAGCGCTAAGTCTTTAGTTTTATCTAGAGCATCTTTTAATGTGCAGTTATCTAAAGTAACTAGAGCTGTTTTTAATTTATTCATGAATTAACTCCGCTAAATATTGTGTATTACCATTAAGAGAGAAGTTTTGCTTTACATGCGAAATTGCTTGTTGCGAAATATTATCTCTAGCTTGTAAATTACAGCCTAACGCCTCTTCTAAGCTTAAAGCGCATGCATCTATATCACCGCTCGCAGCACTAAACCCTGTTTGATTATTGATCACTAGCTCTGGAACACCTGATATATCAGAAGAAATGACAGGAACACCTTTTAACATTGCTTCCATTAATGAAACAGGAATACCATCCATATCTCCATTGCAATCTTTTACACAAGGTAATACAAAAAAATCTAAATTTTGTAACCATTGTGATACTTTGTTATTTGCCATCACACCTTTAAAAGTAACTTTATCTTGTAATTCATGTTTTTTAACTAAGGATTCTAATTTTGCTTTTTCAGGACCATCACCAACTATTTCAATGATATATGAGTAATGCTTTTTCATTTTTGGTAATGCTTCTAATAGAATATGTATGCCTTTTTTTTCAACCAAACGCCCTAAAACGCCAATGCGTTGAATTTTGTTATTGGGTTGATTCTGTCTCGGTATAAACTTAGTTTCGTCAACACCACAGCGAACTATCTTTAATTTCTGAGTTCTATCAAATTGCGCTAAGTATTTTTTATTAAAATCGGATATAGTCGAGAAAAATTTAGCTCGGCTAATTTTCTGCTTCAACAAATATCCCCTTTCAAAGATATCGTTTGCATGCGCTTGAACACTAAAATCAATGCCAATCATCTTGGCCGAGTACATAGCAATATCCGTCGGAACATGCGCAAAATGTACATGAATATGTGTAATTTCATGCTTTTTTATATAACGAGAAAAGTTACATGCCGCCAAAAATCTAAAAACTAACCCCGCACTATTTCGAGTAACTATACCCGTTGAAAACATATCACTTATCAAAAACGCTATTGTCTGAATTATGCGTAATGGATTACTAAAAAGCATCACAAAAAAAGAGCAAATAAAACTTAAAAAACTTTGCTGATAAATAACATACACATCACCAATAGCATCCTTTACATCTTGAGTGGTTTTAACCTTTGGCAAATGTACTGAAGCAGCCATTACATGCGTATTAAAGCTTCTTAACTTTAAAAGCTCCTTATAAACAAAGGTAGCTGATAAAGCAGGGATCTCAGGTGCTAAAAATAAGACTTTAGGCTTTCTAACTGACATTAATTTGCCTTACTCGGAATTTGATAAATTTCTTTTTCAGGATCCCAGCTATTTGAGCTGTCTATATTTGCTTTTTGAACTGCCTTAGTCTTTCCACTTACCAGACAACGCCACTGAAAGCGCCTCATTAATTTAATCATATCGGGATCATCTAAACGCTCAACACCTGTTATTGCACTTTTTAAATAACCCCATAAAGTAGCAAATGATCCCATAACATAGGGTTTTTTGTTTAATCTAAATACAACCGAAGCAAACATATAAATAAAGCTTGTGCCCATGAAATATTGACCAAAACCATGCCTTACTCGGCCGGTAATAATGCTTTGTTGACTCGAACCCATAGGTCTTAAATGAGTAAATCGAATTCTAGGATCATCTTCACTTGCTGAAATCCAACCTAAAAAGCGGCACCTATGGCTATCTATTCCATCCCACATAACTTGTTTTACAAAGCCACCTATTTGCTTAAAGCAATTTACACGATAAAATTTTGTCATTCCAACTGAAGATTCATCACCACACACTTCTGCAACGAGTTCATTCGTTTTATCGTGAATAAAATAAGGCTTGCCACTATATGTACCTAACCTTGGCTCTCCTTGCATTTTTTCAATTAATATTTGAAAATATGCAAGAGGTAAATCTAAATCTAAATCTAATTTACAAATATAGTCATAATCATCAACATTTATTGTGTTATACCCTTCATAAAAAGCTTCTATAACACCGGGGCCAACACTTCTATGACCCCTATTTTTTCGTTTTACGATTTGTATGAAATCGTATTGTTCAGCATAGCCATTTAAAATTTCAGCTGTAGAATCAGTAGACCCATCATCAACAATAATCCACTTTTTAGGTTTTATTGTCTGATTGACAACACTATCTAGTGTCTGACACATGTATTGTTCTTCATTTCTACAAGGAGAGATGATTAAATAATTTTGGCTCATTAACTATTTTCCATATGTGGAGATGCATTTCATTTTTTATTTTCATGATTGTTACCGTCTGATTATTCTTGCTATATATAAATAATGACACCTAGAAATACTAAAGCGATATACCGTATGAAAATATATAAACCCGCATATTATGGCGACTAAATGCAAACGGTCAAATAAAGTAATTGTAAAATCATTAAAATATAAACAAATTAAACCATACAACGCTACTATTTATTTTATTGGCAAAAAATTAAAGTAACTACTCACTTTAATCTTGTTTGTAGACAATAGAAGAGTATTTAAAAAAATCTTTAAAATACCCTGGAGGGGTATCATCTTCAGCACCTTTTATCTTTTGCTTTAATCGATAAAGTAACAGACCTAAAAGGTGATTTAAATCGGCCATAAAGGCTATAAACTTGCCATGATTTTTAACAAAATATCGGCGTCTAGAATCAAACCAAAACTTTGGCTTTGGAAGTTTAACATCTGTGATATTAGTTGAGGCACCGACATAATGAGAAATACGACTATCTTGAACATAATTAATTGAATAACCATGTTTTTTTACTTTAAAACAAAAGTCAACTTCTTCAAAATATAAAAAGTACTTTTCATCCATAATACCAACATTTTCAAATACCTCCCTTCTTACTAATAAAGAAGCGCCAGACATCCAGTCATAAGATTTGTAATTTATAGGGTCGTGATTTGAAATTACTTTTGATTTAAATATTTTATCTAAAATACCAAGCTTTAAAGATCCTAGAAACTCACCAAAAACAGAAGGGTAATTAAAAGCGGATACTAATGTTTTACCGTTTTCATCTTGTTGATAACTTCCTGCGATACCTGCTTCTTGATTTTTTTCTAGAAATGAAACAAGTGCTAGTCCTGCTTTTTCAGCAATGAAAGTATCAGGATTTAGTAACCATATATAATCTTGATCTTGTTTTAAAAATCTTTTGATAGCCACATTATTTCCAAATGCAAAACCACCGTTTCGACCAGAAGAAATTACCTCAACCCAGCTTCCTAAATTTTTAGCATTGACAAAATTAGATAACTCAGCTAGAGAATCATCAGAAGAGTCATTATCAACAATAATTACTTTTAGGTTCGGTAAATAAACTCTTTCATTAGATAGAGATTTTAAACAATCCTTCACTAAATCAGCTGTTTTGTAATTAACAATCGCTACACCAACACTTTTAGCAAAACTCATGATTTATAAAGCTCCATCTATGATATTTAATTTATAGGAAACTGGTGATGTCGCTTTAATCACCTTGATAGGGCAAACCCTAATGTTAGAATAAAGGACTCAATACCCTTATACATTTACTTATATAAATTCCTGAAAGCGCACACTATATATACTTGGACCTTTTATATCAACAAGAAAAAAATGATTTTTCATTAGAATTTATTTCTATTAAATATACATATGAATGCTATAAAGGCCATATGACATATTATTGATTAATCATATTAAAAATCGTGATATTTTTAAAACTAGGTAGATTCAACGTAAAATGATTTTTATATAGTAAAGATATAATTCAAAGTGTTAGAAAGTTCTTCCTTTAACAGAGCGTAGCGAAAATCTCGGGGGCTTGCCCTGACTCTTAGTCACATTTTATTGCGCCTAGAGCTGTCCCCTTATTCTTAACTATTGACGATGCTAGAATATTTTGTTGCGCTTTTTTATCAGTATGATCTAATAGATTTTTTATCTTGGACTGGCAGCGTGTTTGAATCTAATACCGAAAAGTGGGCTAATAAAACATTTGGAAAAGCAGAATTAGGTGATAAAAGAAGAGCCAAACGCTTGATTAATCTAGCTTCCGATATGGCTGATGGTGTAGGCAAGTCAATCGTCAAGTCTGGAAGAGATGCTGCTAGCATAGAAGGAGCCTATCAATTCATTGAAAATGAACTCATAGATCATAACGCGATTGCGCATGCCGGATTTCAAGCTACCGCAGAAGAGGTTAAGCGTCGACGATTAGTACTTACCATAGAAGATATAACAAGCCTAATTCATTCCGTCTGTAATGAATTAGGTAACTCCATCATCTGCTAGTACAACCTGTAAAGGCCATTCTCTTTTCTTACACTCTATTTTAATGGTAGATGCGGATACTGAAATGGTCGTTGGGTTGGGGCATCAACAAAATCATATTCGAGAGGATAAGCTACAATTGACAGGGTACGAAAGTGCTCTGCGGCCTAAAGAATAAAAGGAAAGTTATCGTTGGGAGGAATCCTCGAATAAGCTGGATGAACATTTTGGCAATACAGATAATGTGCTTCATGTTTGTGATAGGGAGGCTGATTCATATGAATATATTGATCAGCATATATACCCAAACCACTTCAAGATGCAGGATTCAGTTGGAATTAGAAATGCTTTAGGCAAGGCATTGATTGAAGAACATGGTTATTCCCTTTTCAAAATCAATAACGCTGCATCAAAGTATTTATAAACCAACCTTACAGGGACATCTGAGCAAATCATGCTCGTTGTTGCCTGCATGGATGTAGGTACTAGAGCAATGCAGGAGCATATTGCCGGTCCATCTTTTTTTAAGGGAGTAACCATTAATGCAAAGATGCGCCTAGATCATGAATTGCTCAGCAGTCCTGAACCTCACATCTTGAAGTGGCTTGGGTATATTTATAGTCGAATTGGAAATACCAGAAGACCATATTCATATGGTGGTAAGAAGTGAGCCAAAGATGTCACCAAGTCAGATCATGCAGGTGATAAAAAGTATCTCAGCCAGAGAGTTTTTCAAATTATATCCAGATATCAAAAGACGTTATTTCTGGGGAGGTAAACTTTGGACTCAGAGTTATTTCGTTGAAACAATTGGAAGTGCAACGGAAGATATAATTCGAAAATATGTGCAAAACCAATTGGTTGAATTGGATAAAAAAGAAGCTCACGGAAATCAGTTGGGACTCTTTTAAACTCGGTCGCTTGCGGCCGATTCTTTTATATTGAGTGACTATTTATATAAGAATATAATTAAAGTGCAAAGCGAAACTTTACCAAGGCAACACTTCGCCATTTGAATGTCTAAAGACACCAGATGCTTTTAACGTTAATTCATCAATGAGTTGAGTAATACGTATTGCGGCAACATCAGCACTGATATCACCACTGTTATTGACCATATCTGTTTGCACATAACCTGGGTGATATATTCCGACGGAAATTTTATCTTGCTCTAAATCTTTAGCTAAAGACATACCCGCAGCATTGAGTGCAGCCTTTGACATGCGGTAGCCATACCTGCCACCTGAGCCATTATCTGCAATAGAGCCCATTCGAGAAGTAATAAGTGCTATTTTACTGCCAGAAGTGAGATTATTTAACAGTGATTGACATATATTAAGGGGTGCTACGGCATTAACTTGAAATTGCTCGTTGATTGTATCTATATTTAAATTATCTAAGCTTTCATCCCTTAAAATACCTGCATTATTAATTAATATATCAATTGTTTGAGAGCCAATAGCAGAGCAGATTTCTTTAATGCCTGCATCTGTTGCCACATCAATGTTTTCAATAATTTCAACATTCTCATTTGATAAAGCATTCAATTTAGCTGAAGATTTTCGACATAACGCAATCACTTTACTACCTTGATTAGCATAAATACTGACCATAGCTAGTCCAATACCCCGATTGGCGCCTGTGATCACAACTGTTTTTACTACTTTCATTTCACCTTCCCATGCGTTTATTTATTTTATCTTTAAGATATTGGTATTAAAAATATAAATACAATTCTTAAGTTATTATTTTATCTATTTAATATTACTTTTTTTGATTTCATCTAATTGTTTTAAAGAATCTAAAAATTTACTTTCGATAAAGTCTTTTTCTTTAATGATGTGAGTGGATCGTTCATTGACGTCTTTTAATTCCTTTTCAAGTTTTACTACTTTTTTATTTAATGTATCTGACTTTGCATCTGTGCTATTACTGAGTAGTTTTTTATTTTTTTGTTTGAATGATTCTAACTCTTTTCCTTGAACAGATAATTTCTTTTTATAATCACTCGCAGCTTCAATTAACTGTCTTTGTTGTGCCTTATATTTTTCAGCTTGAGCTGTTAATGCTTCATTATGCTCAGCGTCTAATTTTTGTTGTTGAGCATCTATTAAAAATTGCTCTTTTTCTTTTTTAAGAGTTTCAACATGATCATATTGAGCATAAAGTTTAGTCTTAGTGTGTTGTAGCCTTTTTTTACTTGAAACAAGTTCGCCTTTAAGTTTTTTTATTAATGCGCGAGATTTATCTAACTGTGCTTGTAACTGTGATATTTTTTCATCGTCTTGAGGGCTTGTTTTATTTTGATGTAGTAAGCTTAATTGATTTTCTAAAATTTCATGAACAGATGTGAGTTCGTTTAATGTGGATGTATGTTGATCCACTGATGCTAATGCTTCGTCGACAGATTTTTGATAAATTGGTAAATATTCATCTACACCTAAATTGCTTGAAAGTCTATTCACGGATTGAGAGACAGTTCTAAATTCTCGAAACATAAAAAGTAAAATCAAAAACCAACTTGTAATAACGACTAATCCTATATCAATTGCTATAATTTCCATTACTCTTTCTGGCAACATAGTTATCTCCAGTTAAAAATAACATTGGTTAAGTTATTAATTTATTGAGTTATTAATTTATTAAATTGTTAAGTATTGTACTTGAAATTCAACTCTGTTAGGTTGTTGTCTAGTATAGCTGTAATTGAGATTACTGCCTATACTCAAAGCCTGATTCTAAATCATATGTCTCTTTTTAATAAAGTAGGGTTTTATGAAAATATTAATTGTAGATGACAGTCTCGCGATGCAAGCAATTGTGAGACGTGGTTTAGAAAAATTTGGTTATAAAACTTTAGATATTCGACAATCCTCAGGTGCTATAGATGCATTAGCAATAATCGATGAGTGGAAACCTGAAATCGTTTTATCTGATTGGCATATGCCGGAAGTATCAGGGCTTGAATTATTAAAAGAAATTATAAAAAGAGAGTTACCAATTCAAACTGGCTTCGTAACAACTGTTAATGATGAAGAGTTGATAGCGCAAGCAATACAATGTGGGGCTTGCTTTGTTTTAAGTAAACCATTTGAAGACGAACAACTACATAAAGCTATTTTGCCTTTAGTACAAGGTGCATCTGAAAGTGAAAGATTACTTAATGATGAAACAGTAGAGTTTACTGCCAGTAGTGATCTTGTTTTACCTAAATTAAGTCAGTTAGAAAAAGTGATGCATCGATTTTTAAGTGAAAGTATTTCTTTAAAAGAAGCTTCTATTCAGACGTTTTCTTTAGAGAAAAAGATACCAGCAGTGTTAGCTTTATTTGAAGATGTAGAAAGCCAAAAAATACGTGCGTTAGCGATATTAGAGTTATATGCCGCATGTGTTCTAGGAGGAACTAAAAGTGAAATACCAAAAGTGAATATCTTGAAAATGATTAATGAGAAAATGCTTACAAAAAAAATGTTAGATAGTTGTGAGTTAGTGATGTCTGATTGCTCATTTGCATTTTTAGATCGTAAAACTCGTAAGAACCTACGTCTTAAAAGTGTCAGCTTTACCTCTCAAAGCTTTCCAAAATTAGAAGTTTTATTTCAAAAGCCGGCTGCTCAACGAATTGACATTAAATGTGATGTTAATGGATTTGACCCTAGTTATATAACTATATTAAGTTCATAAATAATACTTAAAATTTGCATGAAAACACTATTTTGATTTAAATTTTAACTAATAAATAGAAAAGAGTGATATTGCTGATACTTTTTGTAATTCGTAGTTTGTAAAAATTCTGTCGAAGTTATCAGATTTTACCGATGAATTACGACCAAACTTACTAATATAATCGGCATTTTTTTTGGTTAAAACAGTAATGAAACTGCTTAAAGAAAGGTCATAAACTGTATTTATTCCCCTTTTAAAATCATAACGCGTTAAAGCATCAGCTTTATTATCTAATGGCAGCTCTGGATGATGAAATTGAGCTTGTGATTGTAACCCTCTGTCTTTAAATAATCTTAAAAATGCTGCATCGGAGATAGCTTTTGTTCTTTTTTTATTGGCTAAATTTTGTAAACTAACGGCACATACAGATAATGTTATGCATTGTGATGTTTGTATTTTTTCTAATAATGGAAGCTGTCCTCCCATTAAGTCATTCAAGCTTTCTTTTGAAAGTTTTTCAATTGTAACGAGTCCTTCAGTACTTTCATATGTTAGCTTTAGAGTATCAAGCAAGTAAAAGATATCTCCGCAATCTTGCCATTGCTCACTATTTTTTTTAACTGTTAATTGCTTTACTTTATTGTTGTTTTCGTTAAAAAATTTGTTTTTGGTCTTTCTTTTAAATATGCAATCAAAATATTTCATAAGTATTTCCTTAAATAAAACAAATCATAACTGGTAATGAGAATTATTACCATCTATAGTTTGTTCTTTCATTTAATTCCTGAAATTAATTTGAAATTTGTGTCAACCAATCCTGTGCAGGAGCGTTGTAAATAATAGAAGTTAAAACCATTTAGATATAACAATCATTGTAATTGCGGTGTATATGGATCAAAATTGTAATCGAAACATTAATTTATATGGACATGATACTATTTCTGGAATGGGTGATAATTCTGAACCAGTACAAAAAGTTGCCGAAATCACTATGGAAGCTTTTTTAATGGATATTGAAAAAAGAGCATATCATATGGCGTTTTTTGCCTGCGGTTCGCATGCTGATGCATTAGATTTATTACAAGATAGTATGCTCAAATTGGTGATTAATTATAAAGAGCGTCCATCAAATGAATGGAAAGCGTTATTTTATAAGATTTTACAAAATAAAATTAGAGACTGGCACAGACATCAAAAGGTAAGAAACTTAGTCTTTTTTTGGAAAACGAATACACAGGATGATGAAACTGAGATTTTTTCATCACAAATAGACTATTCAAATCAGACTAACACACCGGATAAAAAATTTGAAAAAACAGCACAACAAACAGCTGCTTTACACTATCTAAAACAGTTATCATGTAAGCAACAGCAATGCTTTTTATTACGCAGTTGGGAGGGGCTTTCAGTGGCTCATACAGCTGATGTTATGGGATGTTCGCAAGGCAGTGTCAAAACACATTACTCACGAGCAGTGACTAAATTAAAAACATTAATGGAGGAAGAATATGACATTACCTTCTAACAAAATACAGGATGATAAAGCGATAAAAATGCTAAACGAGGCTTTAGATGATTCAGTTAATAATATACCTAAAAGTGTATTAGCTGATTTAGAAAAAGCCCGAAATATAGCTTTGATGCAAAGTCATAAAAGTTTAGACAAAACGTTTTTTTTCATCGTATTTGAAACGATTTTTAATAATGCTATGTTTAAAGTTACAGTACCGATTGCAGCCGTAATTTTAATCTCTTTATCAATTACGAGTCAAGTTGAACAATCCTTACCGCAAATGCCTTTGGCTATGGTTAATACTGAAATCCCATATGAAGATCTCGTATTATTAGATGAGTTGGAATTTATAACTTGGTTGGCTGAGAATGAACAAAACGCGCTATTATAGCATGATATGTGTGGTGGTTTTTACATCATATACTTATGGTGAGCCTAAAAACCAGAAGAAAGTGCCTGATATGGCTTTTTTTGAATATTTGGCAGATATGGTTGAAGTGGATGGTGAACTACTTGGCCCTTTAGATATAAAGCCAATTACAGTCAATACTTTACCTGATACTGCTAGCAGCAAAGTTAAGTCAAAGTCAGACCAAAGTCAAATTATTAAAACAGATATAAGAAAAACAAAACATAATACTTCGGAGGATAAAAATAATGGCTAAATTCATCTTTTTTTGTTGTTACATTTTTATTTTTACGTTCCAAGTTCAAGCGCTTGAATGGAGTGCTTTAGGTACTAAACAACAAAATGTTTTAAAGCAATTCTCATCTAAATGGGATCAGTTACCAGCCGAAAAACAAGAAAAGTTACAGTTAGGCGCGGATCGCTGGATTGCAATGAATGCTAAAAAGAGAACTGATTTATTAAATAAGTATGATAAATGGCAAAAGTTAAATCCACAAAAGCAAGCTAAATTGCAACAGCAGTTTAATAAATTTAAAAAAATACCAGCAGCGCAACAACAGCAATTAAGAAATGTACATAAACGTTTTCAACAATTACCTCAAGAAAAACAACGTCAACTAATGGATAAATTTAATAAGCGCAATATGAAAAAAATGAACAAAAAAACGCAAAATAAAATGAGACAAAAAAATAGAGGACACTAGGGGCTGTTGATCTTTCGAGATTACTTTTGCAGCGAATTGTTGGGCATTTATACAAGGCAGAGGCTTTGTCATGTGGTTGTTACATAAAAGGCGATAACGCAGTAAAAATGCCCAACAAATGCTGTACGAAGGATTCGGCTAAAAGCATTTTATTCTTTGTTGAGTCGTATTTACTTAGAATAACTAGGCGACACACGACTCGCCGCGACTAAAATGCTTTTATCTCGAACAAAATTTAACCCTGAAAGATCAACAGCCCCTAGTATAATTCATGTATTCATTTCTATCTTTTTTCAAGCTACTAAAATATATATCCTAAACTAACTGACCAAGCATAGGCGTCATAATCACTGGCGATATTAATTGATGCATCAATATCTAATGACCAAGATGGACCTAGATCGTAAGAGGCGTATAACGCGAATTGACCATAGTTATCATCACCCGATATTGCGTTTAAAGATGCTGAGTTTGAATTTGTTATTCTTGAAGTATCTCTGGAGATTGGTCTTGTATTTACATTTTTGCCATTGCGAGATATTAATACAGAATCTCCAGAAATAAGATAATTCCAAGTTAATAAACCGCCAAGCATTAGCCCTTTTTCATTCGAAAAGGGTAAGTAATATGCTGTGGATAAACTTGTACTAATTATTGATGAATTACCTGAGCTTTTTTCTGAAGTGATTTTAGATTGCTTGTGATCTTGATTGGAATCCTTAATTTGATATTTATTAAAATCCCAATCACTATATAAGCCACCTACTAAAATACCATAAAACCAATCACCTTTAATAAATCCATAACCGATAGAACCACCTAAAGAGGCTGAATCTATATTTTCATTATTAAAGTTTATTTCTCGTCTAAGGCCTGAAATTTTTGTATCAACTGTTGATTGACTGTAATTCGATGAAAATGACCAATTATCTAAATAATAACTTAAGCTAGTACCTATTGTTGTTAATTCAACTTCTGCATTAACCCTATTTTCATGATTTCTATCATCTTGCCAGTTTTGATAATTTAAATTTAAATTTAAATTTAAATTATCGGTAATATTTGTTGAAAATGAAACTGCATTGCCAACGGGAGTAAGGTTGACGGTTTCATTTTGTAAAGAGACTTGATACTCCTGTTGCCCATAACTGACACTGATGCTTGTAGCGTTTGAATTGCTTGATAAAGTTAATAAAAATAATGGAATAATATACTGATTATATTTAGGTGTTTTTTGACACTTCAAAATAAACCTTAAGTTTAAAATAAATTTATAATGATTTCAGTGTAACTAAAATTTAGGAAATAGTGGTCAAATTGATAAAAGAAATAAAGTATTTCTTATTTAACAGAAAAAAGCAGCTATTAACTGCTTTGGTGAATTACAAATAATGATAAAAGGTTAATCTTCGTCCGTTAACTCTTGAACACATTGATGAATCGCTTTTTTAGTGGCTTTTTTAGATTCAGATGCTGCTGTGAATTCATCTAAGTTTACAGAACTGCTTTCATCAGTATCCATCATATCAAAAACTGATGTCGCTTTAGTTTCCATTGCAGCTTCTAATTCAGATAAATCAATAGCGCCATTTGCATCAGCATCGATTGTATTAAACTTTTCTTCTTTAGATAAAAAGCTATCTGCAGATGGTACAATTATATTTTCATCACCGGTTTCTGATTTTAAATCACTTACACATAAAACAATTTCATCTGCAATTGCGGATAAGTCAATCGCGTTACCATGTCTACTTTGACTAAATTCTTCTAGTGATAAAACACCATCTTGATCTTTATCTTTTCTTGTTAATTTTTTTTCTGCTTTAGCAACGGTAGGCTCTGTCATTTCAGCTAAAGTGATTTCACTACTTTGATCAACATCTATACGATTGAATTTTTGTTCTGCACTATGACCTCGCTTGCCACCTTTTTGCTTCTTTTCTGCCAATACTTGCGGTGCTGAAAAGACGGCTGTTATTGAGATTAGACCAGTTAATACTGCAATATTTATCTGTTTAGTGATTTTTGTCATCTTGTACTCCAATGGGGTTATGAGTGATTTCAAATATTAAAACGCACTAAATATGTTTTGGTTGACATAAAAATAAAAAATATTAGGAAAAACTCAAAAACTGCTGTTATGCATGCATAAAAAGCGGCCTTTAATCTTATGTAGGTTCTCATTGTTTAATTAATCGCATGGTGCAGAAAAAACACCACAGACTGTTGCGTTTTATCAACATTTTGTTATTTGTTAAATATGTGTGGTTTTATGTAAACCTTATAAGTAACAATTACTTATGTTTTTTATTTTTCTTTGGCATATCACTTGCTCTAAGTAAACTTGATGACACATTAGAATCATCTAACAAGTTGAATTTTACATAACTATTTGATAAATAAATGGAATGAAATTAATGAGTATAATAAAAAAGTCTGCAATCGCATTAGCTGTTGCCAGTTGTTTTTCTGTTGTGGGTGTAGCTGCATCAGAGCAAGACTCAATTGAGTTTTCGATTGCAGACGCCCAACAGGTAGTTCAAAAAAAATCTTTAACTCAAATAGCTAAAGTACACACCAATATTGGACTTAAAAACCAAGTCGATACACAAATAGGTCAAGCAACTTTTCAATGGACAAGTGGTCCATTGGCGAAGATTAATATTAAACCAATTCGACAAGAAAGTCGTATTGCATATGCTGCACAAGTACACTTGAATCATTTAACGCTAAACCCCACAGCATTTGGCAGTAAAGTGTTTATCTCAAATTCGCACAACCAAAATGGTGGTGCTAAGTTAGCTAAATATAAACAAGAAATATCGGGTATTGAAGTATTCAACCGTGAAGTCAATATTATGATGGATCGTGATTATAACTTAGTTGCATCGTCTGGTTTTTTTGCAAATAACACTACTTTACAGGCATTAAATGTAAAAAAACAACCATTGGCTCAATTTGGTGAGCCGAGTAAAGCGATATCTCATGCTTTTAAAGATATGGGGGGAAACATAGGTTTAGTATCAATAAACGAGCAGTCGTCTGATAAAAAATACACTTTATTTAATGCTACTAATTCATCAGGTGATTTTCAACTTGTTGGTGAGCCTCGCGCTAAAAAAGTATTTTTTGAGTTAAATGATGAGCTTATATCTGCTCATTATGTTGAGATTGAGACTGCAGATCCAAATACAGTTGAGTCTGAATATCATGCTTATGTTATTGCAGCTGACAGTGGCAAAGTATTATTCAAGAAAAATATGCGAAGTCATGCGGGTGATTTTCATTACCGTGTACATGCTGATACTGAAGGTATGAATAAACCTGAACAAGGGCCATTTGGTGAAGTTGTGCCTCTTACCAGTGATGTTAGAGATTTTGTATCAACTCGTGTTAATGCCTCATTAGTATCTTTAACTTCGGGACCTATTAGTACTAAAGATGCTTGGTTAGCTGAAGGTGCAACAAAAACATCTGGTAATAATGTAAAGTCGTATGTTGATGCTGTTGCTCCGAATGGTTTTACTTCTGGTGATTATTATGCAGATACTACTTCAGACAATACCTTTGATTACATGTATAACCAAAATGAAAATGAATATTCAATAAATAATCGTAAAGCAGCAATTGTTAACCTCTTTTATGTCAATAATTATCTACATGACCAATTTTATAACCATGGTTTTGATGAACTATCAGGTAACGCTCAGGATAGTAACTATGATAGAGGGGGAGTAGAAGGTGACCCGTTATTAGTAGAAGTACAAGACAATTCAGGTTTCAATAATGCAAATATGGTCACACCTGCAGATGGTGCATCTCCTGTTATGCAAATGTATCTTTTCGATGATAAGGATGCCGTAAATGGACAAGATTACGGTATTACCAGTATTTCAGGAAGTGATTTTGAGTTTAATACACCAATAGTTTGGAATTTTGGATCTGAGCGTTTTGATGTCCAAGGCACATTAACAGCTTATTTAGACGAAGCAACAGGTGGTTTTGGTAATACATGTGAATCAATAACTAATCCTGAAAATTTACTCGGGAACATTGCCGTAGTCCAATATTCGTTTGACTGTCCTACTTCTGAGCAATTTGGTAATTTAAAAAATGCAGGCGCAATTGGCAGTATCGTTGTAGTGCCATTTGGTGGTGACCGCGTCTTTAATGGTATTGGTCTTCAAGATGATGATCCTGCAAAAAGCGCTCTGTCCTTCCCTGTAATGAATATATCTCAAAATGAATCATCAGATTTGTTTGCAAATTGGAAAAATGATATCGAGGTTAGATTTTTTGATGAGCGACAGTTTAGAGATAGTTCTTGGGATAACGGTATTGTAGCCCATGAGTGGGGTCATTACATTAGTAATCGTTTGGTTGGTAATGGTTCTGGGTTAAGAAATCACCAAGGTCGCTCTCTTGGCGAAGGCTGGGGCGACTTTCATGCGCTTATGTTATTAGCAAATGAAAAAGATGCCCAGATTGCAGGCAATGATACATACCAATTACCTTATGAAATCAGCTCTTATACTAAGTTATTCCGTAAAGTACCTTATACACCGAACATGACATTAAATGGATTAACCTTTAAAGATATTCAGCGGGCAGATGGTACCGCACAAGTTCATGATGCGGGTACTTTATGGGCGACAACACTTTGGGATGCTTATGTTCGTTTAATTAATGAACATACGTTTAAAGAAGCAGAAAGTCGCATGATGGACTATTTAGTTGCGGGTTATAAAATGACACCGATTAACCCTACTTATACAGAAGCACGTGATGCCATTTTGGCGGCCGCTGCAGCTTCAGACCAAAATGATTTTAAAATCATGCTAAAAGCATTTGCTCGAAGAGGAATGGGGTTAGACGCAGTGTCTCCTGCTAGATTCTCAGAGGATCATAGTGGCGTAGTTGAGTCTTTTGAAGCAGATACTAATCCGGTGTCACTTAAAGTGATGAGTCATAATTTAAATACAAATTATGAAGGTTTAACATCAGGATATTGTTCAAACGATAATATTTTAGATGCTGGTGAGACAGGGACTGTTAGCTTTAAAGTAATGAATACCAACCCTGAGAAGCCTTTAACGAATATTAAAGCAAAAATTGAAGTATTAAGTAATCATGATGTCACTTTTGAAAATGATGGTATTATCACCTTCGATACTTTAGATGCATACGTACAAGTTGCAACACCTACTTTAGAATTTAAATTAAATGATGTAAAGAAAACACGTGACTTATTATCCCTTAAGTTATCATTTATAGATTTAGATGAAGAAACGAAAGCTTCGTTAACTGATGCCAGTGAAATCCATGAACTTGTAAATTATTCTTTTGGTGAGCAAGAAGCCACGAATAATTCAGCTGTTGGTAGAATTCTACCTTATGATTTTACAATTAAGGCATTGGTTGGTGGTGAAAAAGTAGAAAATAGTACGATTTTTATACTGGGCTTACAGCTATCACACCTTGGCAAAATTTAAACGAAAAAGCTGATATTGTTTATGAATCTAAAGCTTTTACAATTGGATTTAATGGTAATTTCAATCTGAGCTGGAACCATTATTATGCATTATCACAAGGGCACCATGGTGGTGTTGTTGAGATCAGTGTTAATGGAAATGAATGGACCGATGCGACAGAGTATGGTTCATTTGTAACTCCAGGTTACTCTGGAAAGCTAACTCATAGTGCATTAGCTGGTCGAGATGCATTTACTGGGCAAGGTGAACTTGATGGTAATAGATTTGTATTCAATACAGATACTATCGCTTTTGGTGATAAATTAGATGGTTCAGAGGTTAAAATACGTTTTCGTAGTACTTTCAGTGGAGAAGTTAATCATAACATTAATTTTCAGTGGCTTGTCGGGGATGTAGAACTGACTAATGTTACCACTAACCCATTTTCAGCCATAATTGCACATGATCCACAAAGCTGTGATAACAGACTGCCAAGAGTTGTACAGTCGGATGATATGAGTGTTAAAGAAGGTGAAACAGTTGCTCTTTCTGTGCAAGCTGTTGACCCAGATGGTGACACACTAACTTATACTTGGGCTCAGATATCTGGCACTGGGGTAACATTAACTGATGCGGATCAAGCTCAATTAAACTTTACAGCACCAAATGTAAACTCGAATGAAACGCTTGAGTTTAGTGTAACGGTTAATGATGGCATTGATTCTGTTGTTTCATCTGTGAATGTTAATGTTGCTGATGTTCCTGTCGTTAATAAAAAATCAACAAAATCAAGCTCGTCAGGTTCTTTCGCTTGGTTAGCTTTACTTGCTATGCCTTTAGCTATATTACGTAGAAGAAAGCAAAAATAGCTAATTAAAAGTTCCTTTTAAAACTGTAAGATCCTTCCCATTAAGCTTGTGTGAGTGCCCAACCTTTTCATGTAAGCTTATTTTACAGTTTTTATTACTAATTCAAATAGGTTAAGCCGAAATTACAGTTTTTCAGTAAAAGTGTTAGGCACTTATTTGGAAACAGTTTCAAGCTGAAACAGTCACTATCATAAATTATTGTGGTAGCATGGTGCTGGTATTCAGGTTTTATTTTTTGGATTTAGATAAATGATAATAGCTTTAAATAGGTAATGTACTCAGCGAATGATTCTTTCAATTTTTAATTATAAATTTTCAGTTTTGATCGTCTTGATTTTTCTGTTTAAAACAAGTTTTGTTTTATCCAAAACTTTAACCTTTCATAAAGAACAAGAACGTAGTAAACAACAGGAGAGTGTAACTCCTAAATTGGTAATTGAAGATATTGTTTGTAAAGGCAATTTAGTTATCGATTGTGATTATATAACAAAGAAATTTTATCAAAATATTGGGGATATATTAGATTCGGATAAAATAGCTGATGCACGGTATAGGTTGAATGCTTTGATTCAATTTAATCATGTGACAGCTTCTTTAAAAAAAGGGCATACGAGAGGATATGCCATCATCGTTTTTGAAGTAACCGAAGCGAGTAATATTGTATATAGTACAGGCATCGGATTTCAAAAGAGTCATTTTAATAATCAATCTAAAGCTTGCGATGGCAGTTTTATTGCCTGTTATCCTAATCAATCAAGTGTAAATGGGCTTAATAATCTTGCTGGAGTTTCTATCTCACACCTTAATTTTTTAGGTATGGGAAAGGAAGTTTCATTTTCTATTAATGGTGATAAAAGTGTATTTAAAGCAGATTTTGGTCAGCTTAATTTAGAAAATCTAGGTGTTGAAGGCGCAGAAAAAATTTGGGATATCGATGCATCGGATAAAACACTCCGAGATTATTATGACGTTGATATTACATATTATGATCCGCATTTCTTAGATTTATCTCATTATTTTTTAAGTGGCTTAGTGCGTTGGCAAAAAGTCAAAGAAAGTAACACTTTATATACTGAATTAATTTATAAAAATAATGAAGCGCCTATTGAGCTTGAACCAAACTCAATATCAAATAAGAATATCAATAAAACTTATGCGCTTTCTGTTGGTAGACGCTTTGCTAGGTATTCTCATATTTCTTTTGGGGTATCTGGTCACTTTAAAGATGAATCAGGGTTTACCAAGGGGGTGCTTTATGGATGGGATAGTACAGATCATCCTTTATTTGCCACTAGAGGGTCAACTTTAAAGGCTAACCTTGCTTTTGGAACTGAATTTACAAATTCTTCGATTTCTTATCAAAGAAATATAAATGTATTTCGTAATCATATTTTTACCTTTGGTGGGTATGCTGAAAAAGCAAAATTTGATAATAACCTAGATCTATTATCAAAATCTTTATCTGTCGGGTATAAAAAAGTCTCTGCCATTAATATGTTTCATGGAGAATTTTCTGCTTGGCAATTGGATTTGGCTGTCGGAAAATCTTCACTTAATGACTACAGTGATACATATAAATACAGCATTAATGGTAGTTATACATTTCAATCTAGCAGTTTTATTTTTAGATTCTCTTTAGGTTATCATGATCTGGAGATTAAGAATTTATGATAGTTATCAAACGATTTTTCTTCATTTTATGTCTATTTTGTTGTGGAAATACAGATAGTATTGAGCTTAATATCAATAATTTTGCCGATTTAAACTCATTAATAGTGACGAAAATCGATTATCCAAAATCAGATTTAGCTGAAAAAATACGCAGTGGTTTACCAGTACATATTGTTGTCTATATAGACTTTATTAGTTCAAGTCAGGATGTAGTACCTTACAGTTATACAATTACTATCACTAAGCCTATTTGGCCAAAGACAGAAAGCCTACCCTACACCATAAAAACACCGCAAAGTCTCAATGAGATGTCAGTGAGCTTACCTATATTGCTTTCATATATAAATAATATACGAATACCAATGAATAAAAAAAGATTAGATAATACTCAATCTATTCAAGTACAAGCCGCAATAAACCCTTTTAATATTAGTGAAATATTAGTTGATAGCCAGCTTAATAAATCTGGTCCATTAGAACCTGAAAGTATGTTATCTAATAATCAGCAAGTTGCACAAAAAAAAATCGGACAGAAAAAGGGTTAAAAGAACTTATCCCAAAAGAGAATGAGATTAATAGTACAACACTAACAAATAATGATGTGAAAGATAATGCAATATCTGACAATTATACTCATAAATCAACTGTAACTTCGATCCATCCCTTAGCACAACATGATATTTCAGTAAGGCCTAACCTACCATTTATTAATTATTTTATTGATGATGAAATACAAGCAGACTGGAAGAGCAAAGCTGTGAACTTTGAATTTCAAGTATTACTAAACAAAATGAAAGAAGAGTAAATGCCTGACTATGATGATTGAAATAGCTTCTAAAAGACGAGTGTTAATCTATTTGATCACTGTGATATTGACATTGTCTTTGACCTCCCTGTTTGTCTCATATTATTTATTTACAAAAATAATTAGTACCACTTTAGATCGCGTAATTCAGCCTGAAACATCATCAATCTTACTTGATTACCAAAAAGATTTAAGAAGACTTGATCAACTGAATAAACGCGTAAAAGAAATTAAACAATCGGTCTCACTTGATAAAAAAAATATAGACATTCATGAAGAACTAAATCATATGTTAAATCTGACTCAGAGTGAGCAAGGTCTAAGAGCTAAAGCTAAGCGTATAACAACGGTTATAAATGAAAACCATTCAATTAAAAAGCCAGAAAAATTTAAACGTTCGTTATTAATCTTTTTTAAAGAGTATTATCTTACTTTATTTATTTTAGCCTTGATATTTGCATTTTCTGTATCAAGCTTCTTTTGTTTTAAAGTCATGAGGCTATATCAGAGTTTAGCAAATAGTGATATTAAAAAAGCTAAAAAACTACAAGAGTTAGATTATTTTAAAGATTGGAAATTGATGGCTAGCAAGCTAGCTCATGAAATAAATAACCCACTGACACCCATTGAAATGATGGTAAGTCATTTGCCTCGTATTTATGAAAATAAAAAAACGGACGTTTTTAAAGAAAGCTTGTATGATGCTGAAGAAGTTGTTCGCGAAGAAGTTAAAAAATTAAAAGAAATGGTTGAGCATTTTTCTCGATTTTCTAAACTTCCAGATCCTGAATTTGTTCAGTGTGATTTAGTTGAGTATTGTGAAGTTTTTGTACGGCAGAATCAAGCCGCTTGGCCTCAAATTACATTATATATAAAAAATAACAAACTACTTTCAAAGACCCCCGTTTTACTTGATAAACGGTTATTTAAGCAATGTTTAATTAATCTTATTAAGAATGCGATTCAAGCAAATCAAGATAAAACTGATTTAGAGATGTCTTTTAGTTTTAATATTGAAAAAAAAACAGAAGTCGCTTTGATTTTATCAAATACTGGAGTTGTTATACCCAATTCGAAACGATTGGAGATATTTAAACTGCATTATAGTCATCGAGCAAGTGCTGAGAATATGGGGTTAGGCTTACCTATTATCAAGAAAATAATACTGGATCATAAAGGGGATATTTATTGCTTATCTATGCAATCTGGTGCTGCATTCAAAATTAATTTACCTTTAAATAATGATAAAAAGAATAATAAATAATGACCATTAAAACTAAAGTAATAATCATAGATGATGAACCTAATATACGCAGAAGTATTAAAACATGCCTTACAATAGAAGGTTATAGCGTAGCAGGATTTGCAGAACCTGATAGTGCGCTAAAGAGCATGCTTAATACGCTTTATGATATTGCAATAATTGATATTCGACTCGGAGAGCAAAGTGGAATTGCACTCTTTGAACGTATGAAAGAAGAGAAAATAGATATTCCTGTAATTTTTATTTCAGGTAATGCATCTTTAGATGAAGCTGCACAGACTCATAAAATTGGTGCATATGATTTTATTGAAAAACCATTTAATGCAGAAAAGCTTATTGTTACTCTAAGGAATTGTATTGAATTTAATCATCTCAGTACAAAAGTAAAATCTTTTGAAGCGTCACAAGATAATGGAAAGATACTTGGTGAGCATGAAATCATAAAAATGCTTCGTCGTGATATTAGTAAAGTTGCACTATCTGATGCAGCTGTACTTATTTCTGGAGAAAGTGGTACTGGTAAGGAACTTATCGCCGAAAGTATTCACGCACAAAGTACACGCTCTAAGAAACCTATCGTAAAAGTTAATTGTTCAGCAATACCTGAAAACTTAATTGAAAGTGCATTGTTTGGTCATGTGAAAGGCGCATTTACAGGTGCAGACCAACATAAAAAAGGTTATTTTGAGATTGCAGAAGATGGCACTTTATTTCTTGATGAAATAGCTGATATGCCATTATCAGCTCAATCAAGCCTTTTGAGAGTACTTGAAAGTAAGGAAATTCAAAAAGTAGGATCAGACGAAATCACTAAAGTAAATGTAAGGTTATTAACGGCGAGTCATAAAAACCTAAAAAAAATGGTGGATTCTGGGGAGTTTAGACAAGATTTATATTATAGAATTAATGTGATCCCTTTAACTTCACCTTCATTACGGGAGCGTAAAAGTGATATACAGCTACTTGTTAACCATTTTTTTAATGTAATCAGTAAACGACTAGGACTAGTTCAAAAACAAATCGACCCAAAATGCTATACCGTTCTGAGTGAATATCATTGGTATGGTAATGTAAGAGAGTTAGTAAATACGGTTGAACGCATGCTAATTATGGGTCCAGATATAATTACTTTAGCTGATTTGCCCAATGAAGTATTCATCAAAGAAAATTCTGAAGATACGGAAAGCGAAAAACAAACTTTAAAAGAGTACCGACATCATATGGAAAGAAAGTTTATAGTGGAAAAACTTAAATTGTATAATGGTAATATCACTAAAGTTGCTCAGATTTTAGCGATTGATCGCACATCTCTTCATAAAAAAATAAATCAATATAATATTCAACGCAACTCGGAACAGTTTAATAATAAATAAAGTAAATATATGTATCTATGTTTCAGCCTCATTATCACTTAATTCGGTAGTTTCGGCTTTACTTTTGCACTGTTCCCCTAGAACAAAGTCAAATGCTTTATCTATCACTTGATCTGGGGAGTTCGCCATGAAAAAACCACTTTGAGTAAAGTCAGCTATCCAACCATAGCTTGTACCTTCAACTATGAAATCGTGTTCTGTTGTTTTTAATTTCTCTAATTTTTGCGTGAAATTACTTTCTAAAGGTTTTGCTAGAAGAAGATCTTCTGTTGGCCAATGATTAATAGCAGCGCCAAAGTTGTATACTTGTGATACGCATTTTTTTAAGTTATGTGAATGTAATTCAATGCTTCCTGCACTGATACACCAATGAGATTCAGTGAATTTAATTTCAACGCCATTATGGTGTATGCGGATCCTTTCTAACATTTCTAATATTGAAATTTCAGACATATATTTCCCTATACAGTCTTTGATGTTAATACCTATATTGGTACAAAAAATTAATTTTCACAACTAATTTTATAATTTTTGTAATTAAATAATTTTTGTGACATTTATTAGACCTACATTTTCATAAACTGCGTGCAACTTAATAAAAGAGTAAAATTTATGAAATTTCAAAAAACACTTTTAGCATGTACTGTATCGGTATTTTTAATGGGATGTATCAGTGATAATGACGATCCAAGTAAAGATCTTATTGTACCTGAGCCTGTATCTGTAAAATTGGTTGTGCCAGCTGAGGGCAAGTCTATGGTAGAAGACTTTCCGCTTGGTATGTATGTTACATACCCTGAAAGTGAGCAAAGAGCCTCTGCTATTACCAGTATTGATGTGAACTGGCCATTTGTTGATGTATTCCAATCAGGCGTTGAATATGGCTACATTGATGGTGATTCAGATGAACTGTTTTATCACTCAGTAGAAAATACCAATGATATTGCAAAAAATGCCATTGATTTAGAGCGCCAAGAAGATATTTTATGGTATGTAACAGGTAATAATCTTTTATTTCGTTATGATCGCGCACAAGATAAGTTAGTTACTTGGCAGGTAACTGGAAATAGTGTGTTTACAGAGTTGGCGATTGATGAAAAGGGTGAACAACAAGTTTGGCTATATGATAAAGTCACACATCAATTAGTCATTTTTAATGCGATAGATGAATCTTCACAAGTCATTCCTTTGGAAGGTGATATGTCAGTTGAAGGCCTTGGTATATCAGAAGATAGCTTCTTAATATTAGCTAAAGATGTAGCTCAAGGTGTTGTATTACATTACAGCTTAGCAGGTACAACACTGGCATATAATGACTCTTGGTATCTTGAAGGGTTTGGCGCTGCACAATTTAATGATATTGGTTTAATGCCTGATGGTCGTATTGCTGTAAGTAACGATGATACTGAAAATAATTTAGTCTTTGTTATGGATAAAATGGCTCAAATAGGTGCAGGTCCAATTAAAGATAATGGCGAACTTGAAAAAATATCTGAGCACACTTTAGATGAAGTGATTATTCAGCCATCAGGAATTTGGGCGTTAACAGATGATAGCTGGATGATGATCACAGATCAGGCTGAAATGTTTGCACTGGATGCGAATTTTAATGTGACTGAAAAAGTAGATATTGAGTTTGATAGCATTAACTGTAATCAAGGTTGTACTGAAGCGATTGTTGGCGGTGACAATGAATTTTATGCGTTAACTGATGGTGGTTTAGTTGGGCATTTTACTAAAACTGATGAAAGCTATACATTAGCCAAAGAATATCAAATTAATGTTACTAATAGTGAGGGGGAAAACTATCGCTATTCTGGTTTAGGTTATGATGTTTCAGCACAAGAATACTACTTAATACCAGATCAAAATGATGAAGATGCAACAGATGAATTGATCATTTTAAACTCTGACTTTACCCTAAAAGAAAGATACGACATCAGTTATGCAGGTGAAACTGATGGCAGTATTTTTGAATATGATGCTCAAGGTGTTCAGTACCATCAAAATAATGTATATGTATTATCTGAAAAATTCACAAAATTAATTAAGCTTAATTTAGTTGGTGAAATAATCGCAGTATATGACTTAGGTCATGAAGATGTTAAAGATCCAAGTGATATTGCACTAAAAGATGGCCAAGTATATGTATTAGGTGATCATGAAAATGATGAACCTGTACCACCACTTTCGGTATTTGATATCGTAGAATACGAATAAATAAAAGAGTCACATATTCCTTTATACTAGAGCAAGGATGCTCTTGTTGTTTAGGTTTATAATATTACTATACTCGTGCTACTTGGAAATGTAGGTTTTAGAGTTTGGGTAGGATACGAGTACAAGGCATGATTTGAATTCATGGTTATTCCCTGATGATGAATGATAAAACCGTAATCGTTTTTTACCCAAACTCCCGTAGAGCATGACGATAAGCGGCCAACAGCGTTGTCTAAAATATTTGTTGAGAATAACTTAAGACACATCCTATGCCTCGTATTTGGCACACTTCTCAACTTGCCGAGACGGCGCATCTGAGTAAACCCACTTTATCGTTGCGTTGGTTTGAAAGATGCCTACATTCCTGCATCAACACTACCTTGAATTAGGCTTGATCAGAGCGCTCTGAAACATGCATTTTGAAGTAACATGGGTATATATCTAGGTCTATTACATTTGACTCAGTTTAATTCGACATATCTAATGTAATTGTTATTTACTGACCCCAAGGGTTGTCAGGCGTTGAATTAAATCTGCGAGCTACTTTTGATTTTTTTTCTTGTAATTTTTGTGCATCATCTAGGCTTAAATTCGCAGGCCCTCTTGCTTTGTGATGTGATGGTACAACACGATCTCTTGGTGGTAGTTGGAATTGCTCATCATCTGCTTTTGGATAACCTAATAACTTATACATATAAAAAGATTCAATTTTTTCTTTTGCCCACTGCGTTTTACGTAAAAATTTTAAGCTAGAGAGAATGCTTGGGTTCTTTTTAAAACAATTAATTTGCAAATAAGCATGTAATATTTCCCAGCCGAAATGATCAACAAGTTCATTTAATATTGTTTCTAATTTAACACCCTGTAATGGGTTGTTTTGATATATTTCTTTTGCGCTCATGAGATCTCAGCTAGGTTTAAATGTGGTTTAACTATAGATTATAAATTTACTAAATGGCTTTAGATAGTTTTATATTTAAAAAGGTGCACTTCATCTTTTACTTTTTTAAAGGTAGTTGCAAAATAAAGCATGCTCCACCAAGATGGCTATGCTCATAATGTAATTCACCCCTATGGAGTTCTACGATTTGGTTAGCCAATGATAGGCCTAAGCCATATCCATTGTAATTAGGATCTATTTGGTAAAACGGTTCAAATATCTTATCAATATTAACCTGTTCTATTCCTTCACCATTATCATCAACATTAATAAATATCTCTTTTTCTATAGTCGAGATAGAGATTTCAATTTCAGTATTACCATATTTAATGGCATTGCAAATGAGGTTTTTTATAACGCGATTGATCAAGTTTTTATCTGCGAAAAGTGCAACTGCTTTTTGTGCGTAATTGTGAAATTTTATTGTTTGTGTTGTGGTGGATGATAAATCATCAATCACACCATTTATGACGTTATTAATGATGAAAGTTTGATAATTTATTGGCAGTTCAGCGCGTTCTGCCTGCGCATATTGTAATAATTCATCTACTAAATCTTGTAAGTTAAATAAATCTTCTTCGATGCCTAGAATATACTTTTGTTGTTTGGGATGAGAGTGTACATCGAGTAATTCCAATTGCATTTGCATTTTAAAAATCGGTGTTCTTAATTCATGGGCAATGTTGTGGCTGAGCTGTTTATGACTTGAGAGTAAATTCTCAATTTTTGTTGCCATGTTATTAAATCTAATATTGAGGTTACCGACTGATAAACTAGATGATATTGGTACTCTAATACTGAAATCACCTTCACCAAATTTATCTGTAGCTTGCTCTAAATATTTAAGTTTATTGCCTAAAAATGTCATCCAAATAAATGAAATAGTGGCCAATAATGTCAACATGAATATTAAAGTTGTATATTCAATTATGACATCGACTTCTACAAGCGCATGCTCTTCATCTTCAGCTATCGAAAAGTACTGTTTGGGGTTAAAGGCCCAAAAATAAGCCAGATCATTATCATCGACCCAAACTTGTTGTTGAGTTAAATGAGTTTGCACAAAGTTTGGAATATCATCGTAATTGATGGCTGTAATAATAATTTGGTTTAGCCCAGCAATTCTTAATAGTTTTTGTTGTTTTTGCTGCTCAGTTATAAAAGGAGTCAGTTGTTCAAGTAACTCAATTTCGGCTTTGAAATTCTTAGCTTCAATAATATTATCAACATCTATAATTAAAAATGTATTAATCCAATGTGCTGAAAATACAAAGAGCACAACGGTTGCGATTAGTGCGCTATATAGCGAAAAAAACAATCTTTTCATTTAGCTATACCAATAATCAGGAACAAACATATATCCTTTATTTCTAACGGTAATAATTCCTTTTGGTCGGCTGGTATCATCGTTGAGTTTTTTTCGTATCTGCGCAATTTTATTGTCAATAATACGATTTAAGCCATCATATTCTAAGTTGGTAAATGATTTTTGTAATTGTTCTCGACTTAATGCCGTATCGGGTTGTGAAACCAAAAGCCACAATAGCGCCAGTTCAGATGCCGTAAGTGGAATAAGAACCTCATTTAAAGTACAAGACTTTAAAGCGTTATTTACAGTTAACCTGCCAAATATCAATTCTTTAGAATTATCTGTTTTAGCTGAATTTGAAGCCCTACGTAAAAGCATTCTGATCCTGGCTAATAGCACTCTAGGTTGTATTGGTTTTTGTACAAAATCATCAACTCCAAGCTCTAAAGCAGCCACTTGATCAATGTCATCACCACTGGCTGTGAGCATTAGTATAATACCTTTGTACTGACTTCTTATATCTCTACAAATAGTCAGACCATCTACCTTAGGCAACCTTAAATCTAAAATAACTAAATCAGGATCACTTAATGTAATACTCACCGCGGCATCTTCACCACTCGTGATCACTGTTGTATCAAAGTCAAACTCAGTGAAATAGTCATTTAATAAACTTGCAAGCTTTAAGTCATCTTCAACAATAAAAATGCTTTGATTCATTTTAAACATAATTCTATAAAAACATATTGATAAGTTTAACTTAAAGTTGATTTAAAGGTACATTGGAATATTAAAATGTACCTTTCATTACTTATACCATTAATGTCATTAAACAAATCGTCACTTTATTAACGTGAATGATATTATTAGTCAGTAATTAATTTATACTTATCTAATTCTGCTTTTGTCATGATATGTTCGTCATCAAAAGAAGCTGCATTGATAGTAAAAAAATAAAACTCAGGGCCTAAATCATTGCCTAGTAACTCTCTAAAATATGTCAATTGTGCACCATGACCAGGATGATCCTTACCTAATTGGTCGGCAGGTTTACCCGCTTCACAACACCAAGCATGAACACCTAATTTACCGCCAATTTCATATTTTCGTTTATAACCCGAAACAAATAAATCAACGCCACCAGAGTACGCTTCACCGTCACTTGGCATATAAGTTGTTAATTGTGCATTTCTGATAGAACGTCCGGTATGCATATTAATTGCATCATTCACAGAGCCATCAATACTAATGAATTTGATGGTTTTAATACTTGGGTTTTGGTTAATTAATTTATTGATTTGGATGTAAGTTTTAGAGCCTAGAGTTCCGTTTAGCAGTGCAATATTATCTTCTACTGTTAGTTCGCTATTACCACCAGAAATCAGAGATTCATTAAATGTTAAGTTAACATTAAATAAACCGTTTGATTGTGCGTCAATTAAGTCCCCAGCATAAATAAAATTATCACCTTGCTCATTGATTGATAAGTCTGTTGCAGAATAACTCGCTGTGACAGAGTTTTCTAAATCATTAATATTAGTTGCTTCCAATACAGTTAATGAGTTGATAGGTTCTTCTGTATCAAAATCGAAACCTATATATACAACGCCTAAATCAAATTTAGCTAAAATGATATTTTTATCCATATCAAAATCAATCAAAGAAATGTTGTAATCAGCACCTTTAAATTCAAGGTTAAGTGCCTGGTTCTGCATTTTGAAATTTTCGATGTAAGTTGCGACATCTTTAGGTTTAATATGATGAACCTCTGCAATTTCAACTTCTTTCTTTTTATCCGAGCCTCCACTATTACAGCCAACGGTGGCTATTAAACTAACAAATATCAAAGGTAATAATTTTTTCATGGCAACACCTAAATTTACAAACTGTATTAAAGAGATGTCATTATGATTGAGTAAAAATGTAGTCGGTAGACGCAGTAGGTATGGGAATGTAACGAAAATCGTTACATTTGTAATATATTAATCCCAACTATCAGGCACAAATAAATACCCTTGACTGCGAACAGTCATTATTTTACGAGATAAAGAGCCGCTATCACGTAGTTTTTTTCTTAAATTACCAATTCTGGTATCAACGGTCCGATCCATGCCATCATATTCAATACCGCGAGTGGCTTTAAAAATAAAGTCTCGAGATAACACTTCCTCTGCCCTGCTTGCGAGCAATAGTAATAGTAATAACTCATATTCACTGGTGGTGAGAGGTACTTTTTCATCATTTAATGTGACTAAGCGTTTCTTTGTAAAAATAGATAACTTACCAAAATGTAGATCAGACACCGCGAGGATTTCATGCTTTGATAATTGTTGTTTGGGTTGCTGAATTAAAGCACGCTTTTTTAATTGCATGCGTATACGTGCGAGTAATACTCTAGGCTGAATTGGTTTTACAATATAATCATCTGCGCCAAGTTCTATTCCTGCAACGTGATCAATATCATCTTCACTAGCGGTTAAAAATAGTACACAGCCTTTAAATTTTGACCTGATTTCACGACAAATTGTGAGACCGTCTTTACCTGGTAACATTAAATCGAGTATCACAATATCCGGTTGTTTTGACAAAATTGCTTTTGGAGCGGCTAAACCATCTTTAATCGCTTCAACATAAAAATCTTGCTGTTGTAGGTATTTTTGAATTAAACCTGATAACTTAACGTCATCTTCTACTAATAAAATTGTATTCATAATCTACTGTATTATTGGTTTTTAATTAAATTAACTCGATTGTATTACTAATTATACCAATCTCATTAAATAAGTGACCACTCAGAGCCTGTGAGGTTTTACAATTCTAGGCATGTCAGTGAAGGAATAGTTACTCCCTTTCGAACTGCATAAAAACGAAGTGTAAATCCTCAAAGACTCCTTCTAGGCGGGTTTCAAAGCGATTTATGCATCGTTATTGATTTGACAAGGGAACAACCACTACCTACAACCAATGCCTTGCCTAAAGCGCTTTGTATTCCCGCTGAGTGATCACTTTATTAACGGGAATGGTATTATG
>NZ_NQMR01000310.1 GCF_002276045.1 Pseudoalteromonas sp. NBT06-2
TGTTTATTGTATTGCGTTACACTCATCCGTTATTTTGATGCGTTGTTATTTACTATTTATGACCAGAGAACCGTTATCGTTTAATAGACCGCGACGCTTTACATCAAGAAGAAAGCTAGATTGCTGCTCTAATGTCATGTGACCGCATAGAGCTAATTGAAATGCCATAAACACCTAATCACAACCACCATGAGTTGCATGATGGGTAGGTGTGGGGGCTGGAGGTTAGAGACCTCCGGCTACCCGATTATATGTGTTTTAAACAACTAGTCAACTTCTCTTAATCCAGTAATCACACACAATGTAACACTTGGATCCATATCAACAACATAGCGTATTTTTTTATTTCTAGCTTTAGCAGACATTACATATGCGTACTGAGCTTTATCAAATTCAGTAGCACTCATATTTATTTGGGCTCGATCATAAGAACAGTGTTCGGGCAGCTCTAATGAGAGTATGTAAGCAACCCCATTATTAAGATATAATTCCCAATTAGTTAAAGGTGTACTTCCCCAGCCTCTTGCTGCATTTGCAGTGCTAACGCTACATATGATCATTAAACATGCTACTAACAACTTCTTCATTTTATTTCTCCAACTTGAGACAACATATAACGAGCCTGTAGAATTTCTCTTTTAGAAAAAACAGACCAAAAAATTATTAAAAATTAAGCTTCAAAACGCATTGCTACGTGAATTCTGAGGCAATATTCTACTAAAACATTACTTTTACGGACGCACAGCACATAAATTTCATTCGTCAATTTACACTTTTGATAAATTCTACAGCCTCAACGCCCTGTTAACAGTCAATAATATAGTTGGTTAAAATAAGAGAACGGAGTGAACAAAAAGCCAACTATATTTTGTCCTTGTTTAACAGCTTATTATAATTTTTATGTAGGATTGTATCCACTGGAAAGTAAGATAGATTGAGGATCCTTTAGATACAACAACTCTACTAACGCTTTCTTTTTATCATCAGCTTTTTCATAATACGATTGTGCTATTCTTTTGCCCAACCAGTAACCTAAATCCTTTGGTCTTCCATCACCACCAGAGCCATACATCCAAGGCGTAAAGTTTTCTCCATTCATAACAGACTTAAATTCTGTCCAAATCACACTTTCATTTTTAACACCAAAACTATGCCGCTCAATTTCAGATTGATTTATCTTCCCTAATACACGGTTTGCTATAAAATCAGCAAAACCTTCGGATAACGCTTGACGTAATAAGGTGTATTTCTTAGTTTTATTTTCAGGGAGACGAGCTTGATACACATGAACAATTTCGTGAGCAACAAAACCAAGTATTATTTCCTTTGCTTCTTCTTCAGTTTCGGAAAAACGACAAACAACCTCTAAGCCAAGAGATAGCCCTTCTTTACTCGCAGTTCCACCGGAGTTGTCAGCTCCAAATAATATATAAGTTGGTGCTGACATTTCTTGTTGTAGTAACGTTTTTACATCATTCAGTACTTGTTTTGCATCACTAGCTATATTTCTAGCCGCAGGTAAACATACGTCTATTCCCTTCTTATATGCATCCGAGTTTTCTGATATTGCTCGTATTAGATTTTTTTCATTCTTGATTCTATTTGGGGTAAATATTTCTAGCCCTTTAGTACCTAGATTCAAATATTTATTCTTAATCTGTTTTTCATCAAGCTCAGATGTCTGAGTAAATAACTTAGCAAAGCGTTCAGCGTCATCTAAAATAAAATCATTAGCCAAAACAGGGCTGAATTTCCCTATCGATATATATGTAAAAGTGGCAAAGAGTAGACTAAATGTTTTGTTTTTCATTTGTTATTAACAGCCTTTTATAAACACCAAAAATTTGATGGTGAGGTAAATTATAACGCTTTACTAATGGGCGCATAAATGCTTGGCTAAAATTGGCGACGAAGGAGCACAAGCCTGCTGTTTTGTGTCCTTGGTTTAACGGCCTTGTTAGCTATTGTTAACACTATTGCCAGAATAAAGCCAATCCGTAAATTTTAAAATTATATAATGGAACGGAATAAATATTATTAGATATAAACCTAGATCCATCAGGTATGGTAACTCTTGAAAGTCACTAAACCTGTTTTCTAAAGTTAGCTTTGCATAGGTAGTAAATAAAATTGATAAGAGTATTGCTACACATTGAGAAAACTCATTAATTTTTTTTGGCTTTACGTCCTTGTGCACTACATACTCTCCGAAATAGCTAACGCCCTGTTAACAGGCAATAAAATAGTTGGTTAAAATAAGCGACGAAGGAGCAAAAACCAACTGTTTTTGTCCTTATTTAACAGTTTGTTAGCTACCCAACACGTAA
>NZ_NQMR01000311.1 GCF_002276045.1 Pseudoalteromonas sp. NBT06-2
AACCTTAAGTTAATGACATTGATCGTATCAAAGTGAGCTTTAGCTGAGGTGATTTGTACTTTCATTTTGATAGACAACAAAGCGCTCGTTCAAGCAATTTCATCGACAATTGTTCTCACCGCTGTGAGAGGATATTGGTAGCCCCCCTGTTTAAACACTTTTTTAAATTGGGCCACACTCGCGAAGCGAGAGCTAACTTTTAAAAGTCCATTTGAACGTATTATGTGAATAGTTCGTAGTGAATTATATTAATTTAAGAGGCTAAATATTGGTCATTCTGAAAAAATCACTACTGCTTGTCGCATTTATTCAAGACAATACAGTTACCACAATCTAACATATATTATTCTAAATAATTATGAGAGTTGTGCAATGAAAAGCCTAAAGTTCAAATATACCATCCTCTATGTGAATAATGTCGCAGATACCTTCAAGTTTTTTGAAGAAGCATTTGGGTTTAAGCAGAAAATGCTGCATGAAAGCGGTGACTATGGCGAGCTTGACACCGGAGATACAACACTATCTTTCTCGTCGCTAGAATTAATGAACAACATTGGGAAAAACCCCGCTCAAGTTAATCCAGCAAGCCCCACGTTTGAAATAGCATTTGAAACAAGCGATGTTCCAGCCGTCCTTGCTAGGGCATTAGCTGCGGGGGCAAAACTTGTTCAAGATGCAGAGGATATGCCTTGGGGGCAAACTACTGCTTACGTTTTAGATAATAATGGTTTCTTGATTGAGCTATGTACTCCTGTGTCAGCTTAATCGTAGCCTTTATTAAACAATTGACGGATGATGTTTGGAGTGTTGCGCATGAGTGATGGGCTGAGATCAAACCAGCGTTTGAATTCGCGGCTCATATGCGCTTGGTCAGTGTATCCATGCATTTCCGCTATATCAGCGAGAGAACTTGATTCAACTAGTGTTCTTGCTGCTCTCCTAGCTCTTGCAAGAAGAATCCAATAAGCGGGCGTTCGATCAGTTCCTTTATGTATTAACCTTTGCAGGGTTCGAGAACTGACGCCAAGAGTTTTTGCAGTGCCTTTTACTGAGTCCATATTTGAAGCTAAACAGTTAAGTGCTTCTTCCACAGAGCGATTTAAGTTAGTAAAATCATTTAATCGATTCGAAATCTCATCGAGATTGTAATAATTACCTTGAATTGATTCGATTAGTTCTTTTTCGGAAAAAGTAACTCCAGGCTTCATTCTATAACCTGAAAAAATTGAGTTAGTATTTATTGAAAATACTTCTGTTTTATCAAACAAAGGTGATATAAACCAAAAAGGCTTTTCATCTTCATCTATTTTCATTATGAGATCACGGCAACCGTCGGGTAATATGATAGTAGAGGTTTTTTTACTAGAACTAGTATTCCATGTTGATAATAAATTTTTGTTCATTATTTTTTTCACATAATAATTTAATAGTACCCTATTTGTGCATTTTCCTGAATATAAGAAAAGGAGCAGCATACTGATTATATAAACAGTGTGATAATGCGATTTTAACTCTGAGCAAATTAAAAATCCAACAATATCTTTAAGTATTCAGCGAGATTTAGTTTTTTAAAAGTTAATGTTCGCTTCAGGCTCAAAAAGTCTAAAAATAACATTGATGAAGAGAGACGGTTATTCCGACATTGCGATCATAATAATTAGCTGTTTTAAGGAAAATATTATCACACAGTGGATGTATGATGTGGGACTGGAGGTTAGAGACCTCCGGTTACCTAGTTAGTGTATGTTGTTCCGTAGTAACTTATTGTTGATATTGTAAAAAAGAACACCCAAGAGAGGTGTTTACCACGAGTAAATAATAATGAAACTATTCCACTTAATAGAAATACTACTGCAATTATTATGAGGGTTTCATTTTTAACATTTACACCTGGGTTTGATAACACAAACAAAATAGCAGCAAATCCCCACCAAGCTATGGTAGTTAAATGCCAAGCAAACCTTATAACACGTTTAGTGAACCAATCACTTCCAAGTAATTTAGGTAAATTCTCACGTCGAAACAAACGAATTAATAAGTATTTCTCACCTATGTAGGAATGAATTATACCAATGATGACAAGTAAAATAGTTCCGATTAATAACATAGTGTTTCCATTTAGTTAAACTGTCGACAATTAAATCGACTTTCTTTCATGCATAAGAATTTTTATAATAATCTCATTAAGTTATCAGTTATTATTATTTAATTCAACACCAGCAATACGAAGACAGCAATTCTCGCTCAATATAA
>NZ_NQMR01000312.1 GCF_002276045.1 Pseudoalteromonas sp. NBT06-2
AGAAACAACTCTAACAAATCATTGTCTCTTATTAACTGGATCAACTCTTGTTCATCAGCATTTAAACGAACGGGTTTGGTTGGTAGCTTCTTTGGTCTTCCGGCTCCAGTTCTAGCGCCGCCCCAATATTCATTATGATACATTTTCAATCCTTAATATGTTTACCTGGTACTTGATTATTGTAACATCAATCAAATACCTGGAAGTTTTAAATAGTTCGATAGCCGGCTATTTGAAAACAGTTACATCAATCAAAGCCCTGGAACATCAACACACATGTAAATGTCCAATACTACCGAGTATCGG
>NZ_NQMR01000313.1 GCF_002276045.1 Pseudoalteromonas sp. NBT06-2
CAACACACATGTAAATGTCCAATACTACCGAGTATCGGACATTGTTGAGATTTGTTGATAATTAGAAAATGATTATCTTGAGCTTATATTATTGTTAGATTAGTATTTATGTTAATTATCATTTGTTGTATCAATTTATGAATTCAATAATAAACTCTGTATTAATTGACATTTCTACGGTTATCTTTGGTAAAGAAAAACAAATAAAGTTAGCTATTTCCTGTTTATTAGCTGAAGGTCATTTATTAATTGAAGATTTACCGGGTATGGGTAAAACATCTTTATCTCATGCTTTAGCAATATCGCTCGGACTTTCATATCAACGAATTCAATTTACCAGTGACTTATTGCCATCTGATATTATTGGTACATCAATTTTTGATATCAAAACCCAAGCCTTTAGTTTTCATAAAGGTCCTATTTTTAGTCAAGTCATTTTAGCTGATGAAATAAATCGTGCAGGACCAAAAACTCAAAGTGCTCTACTTGAAGCTATGGAAGAAAATCAAGTGAGTGTTGATGCCCATAGTTACTTATTACCGCAACCGTTTTTTGTAATTGCAACACAAAACCCAATTCACCAAGTTGGTACTTATCCATTACCAGAATCACAATTAGATAGGTTTTTAATGAGGATCACTCTTGGATATCCTAGTATTGAGGCTGAAAAAAAGATAATCCTGGGTATAGATAATAATATAAAAAAAATACAATCAAGATTTAAACCAAATCAATTCAATCAACTACAAAACTTAGTTAAAAAAATCAAACTAAGTGAACCCGTACTTGATTATATTTTATCATTAGTTAATCACAGTCGATTAGCTGGTAGATATCCTATGCCTTTATCTCCAAGAGCAAGTATTGCACTTAGTCGAGCTGCGCAAGCATGGGCATTTATTAGTGGACGAGATTATGTTACACCCGATGATATACAAACAATTTTTCCATGTGTTGTTGAGCATAGGCTTAATGTGAACTCTGGGATCAACCAAGGTGACCTTGCATTAGAATTACTTAAAGAAGTTAAAGTGCCAGTTTAAATGAAGATAATACTTAAGGAATTAAAGCAAAAGTTAAATCTATTTTTTAATAAAATACTATTCAAAAGAAAGCATAATAAATCTCAATTAGTACTTAAACATCATAATATTTATGTAGTCCCCTCTAAATTTGGCTTAGCGTTTTTATTTTTTAATATTTTAATATTTTAATATTTATATTAGGTAGTAATTACCAAAACAACCTTATTCTATTAAGTGCGTATTTGTTAATTTCATTTTTTATCATCTGTATTTTACAAAGCTATTTTAATTTAATGAGTACATATATATCATTTTTAGATACGGAAGATGGTATCGAAAAAACGGGTTACGCTTTATCATTTATTATATCTAATCCTAATAATGCATATAGTCTAATAATTCAATCTCAAAATAATCAAACATTTATTGATACAATTAATCAGGATAAAAAATGCATTAAGTTACAAGTTTCAGGACTGAGTCGCGGTAAACACAAAGTTGCACGAATTAAAATTTTGTCTCGATATCCATTTGGTTTAATGTCGGTATGGAGTTATTGTATTTTTCCAAAGTCGGTGTACATCTACCCTACTCCTTTAGCAATTACCTCTCATTGTAAAAGCTTTTCCGATGGTAAAGATGAAACAGAAACTGATTCTATAAAAGGGTCAAACGATTTTTATGCCATTAGAGAACATCAATCAGGTGAAAGCTTTTCACGTATCTCATGGAAACATTATGCAAAAACCCAACAATTTCTCGTTAAAGAGTTTTCAGAGTCATATTCGAGGGATTATAATTTTAACCTTGAAGATATGCCTGGAGACTTTGAAAATAAACTAAGTCATTTAAGTTGCATAATAACCTCAGCTTTG
>NZ_NQMR01000314.1 GCF_002276045.1 Pseudoalteromonas sp. NBT06-2
TACCACTGCTTTTTGAGAAGTTAGTATCTTGTCTGCTATGTATTACATCATTAATATCTAAAGCTTGATTTTCTTTTGAATCTTTACCCTGAATACCTTCGTGATTTAATAACCATAATTTACGTTCGATCCCTCCTGCGTAACCAGTTAACCCCCCATTAGCACCAATAACTCTATGGCAAGGTACTATCAGGCTGATAGGGCTTCGACCATTCGTACCATCAACGGCCTGTGCAGCCTTCGCATTATTTATCATTTTAGCGATATCCTGATAAGTTAATGTATATGAAAACACCCTATTAAAGGTCCGGTTGCGCCAATACCTCCCATAACCGCACCACTAATGGCTCCCTTTATCGCACCTTTGAGCACCGCTACAGCATATACCCAAGCCACTTCAAGATGTGAGGTTCAGGACTGCTGAGCAATTCATGATCTAGGCGCATCTTTACATTAATGGTTACTCCCTTAAAAAAAGATGGACCGGCAATATGCTCCTGCATTGCTCTAGTACCTACATCCATGCAGGCAACAACGAGCATGATTTGCTCAGAAGTCCCTGTAAGGTTGGTTTATAAATACTTTATG
>NZ_NQMR01000315.1 GCF_002276045.1 Pseudoalteromonas sp. NBT06-2
TTAAATCTTGTTTGATTCTTGCTGAAATCGCGTATTTTGAGGTGTCATGGGTATAGCATTATTTTGTGTTGGCCCTTCAAAAGCTACTTTTGTAAAAACATAGCATTAAAAAGCCCTGTACTTACATACAGGGCTAATCAAAGTTATTTTATTGAATCAAGACTAGATCCACGTTAAGTAAACCATTTTCTTAAATCTAAAGCATTAATTACTTAGTTGCATGATGAGACGCAGCAGCAGAGAATACAACGTCAGTTGAACTGTTTAATGCTGTTTCTGCTGAATCTTGTATCACACCAATAATAAAACCAATGGCAACAACTTGCATTGCAATATCAGTATCAATACCAAATAAGCTACAGGCTAAAGGTATTAATAATAATGAACCACCTGCAACACCTGATGCACCACAAGCCGAAACCGATGCAATCACGCTTAATAATATAGCTGTTGCGATATCCACTTCGATATTTAAAGTATTAGCGGCAGCTAAAGTTAGTACCGTAATTGTTATCGCAGCACCCGCCATATTAATGGTTGCGCCTAGTGGAATTGATAACGAATAAGTATCTTCATGTAAGTCTAATCTTTTACATAAAGCCATGTTTACTGGAATGTTTGCAGCTGAACTTCTTGTGAAGAATGCTGTAATACCAGAATCTTTTAAACAAGTGAATACTAAAGGATATGGGTTTTTACGTGTCACAATATAAACAATTAATGGGTTAATAATTAATGCAATAATTATCATTGAGCTGACTAATACAAATACGAGATGACTAAATTCAGCTAAAGCAGAAAACCCTGTTATTGCTATGGTATTAGCGACTAAACCAAATATACCTAAAGGTGCAAATTTAATAACCGTTTTTACGATGCTAGAAACCGCATCAGCTAAGTCATGAACCATCATTTTAGATGAGTCACTGGCACGTTTTAATGCAAAACCTAATCCTAAGCCCCAAGCTAAAATACCGATAAAGTTCCCAGTCGCAACGGCGTTAATAGGGTTATCTACTACTTTATAAGCCAGAGTTGATAATACTTCGGCTAAACCTTGTGGTGGATTAGCAGTTGCACCAGCTAAATCAAGTGTAAGCTGTGTTGGGAATAAAAAGCTCATCACAACAGCAACAAAAGCGGCACTTAATGTACCAATTAAATAAAGGCCAATAATAGGCTTTAAGTTTGCGTCACTATCTACTTTTTGATTTGCGATAGAAGATGCGACTAATACCAACACTAATATAGGTGCAACGGCTTTCAGTGCGCTGACAAATAAATCACCTAACATAGAGAAGGACTTAGCAGTATCTGGCGATAAAATAGCCAAAATACAACCTGAAATGATAGCGGCTATGATTTGGCTAATAAGACTGGTTGATTGTAATTTTTTAAAAAAAGCTGTCATAACAGACCTTCATTATTATTATATTTCAATATTAGATCAGGTTTTTACCACCGAAGAGCACTTCGTGTCCAGTAGTTATTAAAAACAGCAGCAATTCTCGGTGAATTAA
>NZ_NQMR01000316.1 GCF_002276045.1 Pseudoalteromonas sp. NBT06-2
GGCGTAATCAAATAAGCCTCCGGTAATTTAACTTGTTTGGCACCTGAAATCTATATAGTAATTGTTCTAAAAAAACTATCTCCATTCAAAATTGTTATTAATGCATTAAATGCAAAGTTGGGATCTTTAATTAACTTTACATGCACAGAGTCACTATAAACAGCTCTTCGAGACTTTATATTAAAACGTTTACTCGAATTAATGATAGCTGCTCACACGCTTTTGAGGTTTATTTTTTTATCAATGGCACTTAAATCTTTAACACTCTTCTAAAGCGTAGTATTAATCTTCCTATACTTACTTGGTGTGATTCCATACCTTTTTTTAAATGCTTCTCTAAATGATGCTGCATCATTATAAGAAGCCATTAACTGAATTTTATTTAATTTGATTTGAGTAGATTTAAGATGTTTAGCTGCATAATCTAAACGAGCATTTTTATACATTTGGCTAAAAGATCCTTGATTTATTAAAACTTCATTTAGCTTTTTTTTACTTATAGATAACTCAGATAACAAAGAGTCCAAACAAATTTTATGACTTGCGTCATTTATTTCTTCATCACTAAAAACGCAAGTAAGATGTTTATGTATTTTATTTTCTATCATTACTAATATCTCTTTATTTTTATCTTCTAAAGAAATATTTTTAATTTGTTCAAAATTTTCTCTGTTATTTTGAAAGTATTTCCAATGGAATTGAATATTTTCAATGGTAAATTTTAAAGCTTCTTTTTTAATTTTAATTAAATCAAGATCAGCGTTTTCATCCAACTCTAATAAAAATATATCCAGCGCTTGTTGTTGTACGCTTTTACTAAAGACATTTTTTTTCTTTGCAATATATGCAGCAAATAAAACAGAAATGACAACAATCGTAGCTAAAACATGTAAAATCGAAATTAATAACGAATACATTTTCTACCTCATGTTAACTAAATTTGGCATAGGATTAACTAGTATTTTTAATCTGGTGTTTAATATAGATGGAAACAGTAAGGTTATAGCGAGCGCAACACTTAAATACATAATTGAAAATGAATAAAGCACGTTAAGTAATGGTGCTTCAACCCCTAAATCAAAAACAAATACTTTTAACCAAATAAATAGATGAAATATAGCCATTAAATTAAGTACATCTATTGAGCTATGCAATAAATCACTTTTAAAGCCACAAAATAAATTATGTAAAATATATAACAACTTCCCCACAAGAAAGTTTAAAACAGCAAACACTAAATATATAAACCTCAAATCTCCAATATGAATTATCTGAGATAGTTTAACAGCATGATCCGTTATGAAACTGCAAATTAAAAAATAAATTCCTATAAATGATATTGTTATGAAATGGCTTGCACTTTCTTTTTTGAAAATCATCAAATAACTAGAGTACAAAATAGCAAATGTAAAAATCACACTCAAAAGCGCGCCTAGTGTGAATGCTTCAGCATTTAAACTAGCTAGAAATGTTGATTCATACAATAAAATCAAACTTTCGTACATGACAACAACCCTAAATAGGAACAATAGGGCTGCTATGTTACTTTATGTAAATAAATATTTCTAATGTGTTAATCGGGTTTTATGAAAATTACTCCACCTGTGTTCATAATTCCCACTACCCATCCATCGATTTTTTTAATGATAGAAATTTCTTCTTTTGTTTTTTTATCTTTCACTGTCTCTTCGGCTAATGATAAATTAGAGCTAAGTAGCATACAAGTTGCCATTACAGCGATAATGTTTTTTGAGTTTTTCATGAGTTCTCCAATCAGTTTTTTATAATGAAATAATAGTATTAATAAATATTAACTTTTTAAGTGTGAATAGTTCAAAATCTATACATGTTAGATTGTTGACGTTTTATGTAAAAGCCTATCTAAGCAAAAAATGATCCACAAATATAAACCTTCAAACTTATCAAATGATGAAGTCATAGCGCGTTGGTATGAGTTATATCATGGTTGCATATTCGTGGACCGATATAGGGCAGGTGAAAAACTCAATTCAACCTATATGTTTAGGATTAATTAAATAGTACAAGAGTGGAGAATAAGGTTATATGACATCAGTTGGTTT
>NZ_NQMR01000317.1 GCF_002276045.1 Pseudoalteromonas sp. NBT06-2
TTTGCCTCTTAGTAAGGCGTTATGTTTTAAGGAATTTCTGTGGAAGTATCACTTCGCCAAGTAACAAAAGAAAACTATGAAAAAGTATGTGAACTCGATGTCACAAAAGAACAGGAAGATTATGTTGCTTGTAATATGTGGTCATTAGTTGAATCTACCTACAATGAAGGATATGAAACCAGAGCTATTTATGTGGAAGAAGAGCCCGTAGGCTTTTTGATGTGGGTACAAGAATCTAAAGATAAAATTTCTATTTGGCGGTTTATGGTTGATAAAGAACATCAACAAAAATCAATAGGCCGTGTTGCACTTAACCTAGCATTGGTGGAAATGAAAAAAGTTTCGGACCTGCGAGAGATTGAAATTTGTTATAACCCAAAGAACCCTGTCGCTAAAGACTTCTATTCTAGCTTTGGTTTTTCTGAAGTTGGTATGGATGAAGATGACGAGGATATGCTCGCTGTTATTAAGCTTTAAAACATAATAAATAAATAAACAAGGACACGTAACAGTTGGCTGCGTTCCACTTCGTTTCACATTTTAGCCAACAATTACTTAGCCTGTTATTTGGGCGTTAAGTTTCTAAGGAGTATTGTGGACACATCTAATGAAAAAATGAAATGGATCTTGTTTTGGGTGTTTATTTCACTATTTATCTTGGCTGTATTAGGCACACTAAGCGTTGTTTTTTTTGGTACGGGATCGCCAACGGAAACTGAACGAGAGTGGTTAGTCAAAGGGCTAATATTAGAGGTGGCTGCTTGTGTAATAGCGCTTTTCTACTCTATTTTTGGAATTAAGAAGTCCAATGAATCTAATAGTGACAAAGTTCTTTCCGATATAGAAATCAGAGTAAAAGAACTTGAAGAAAAACTTCTTCTATCAACGAAAGAAATAGACCACTCTACACCAACATTTATTGATTCAGAAGCATTGGACGCCCGTGCTGATTTTATGGATAGAATGCATCCTTTTTTAACTAAAATTACGGGGTTGACTACACCTCCAGCATTTGATGAAGAAATTTATAATATTAATCCTTCTTATCCTAAAATAGTTACTGACATTAAGAATGTAAAACCCTTTGATAAAAAACACCGAACAGAAAGCTACATTGGTTTAAAAGTTCAATGGAAGTGTGCATTTTCTGAATTTGATGAAAAAGAAGATTGTTATAGAGTCAGAGCCTATACTGAGGAACCTCTGCACGCCGCATATCTAAACATTGATAAATCAAAGAATGTATCAAAATTAAAAGTACTTGATGAAAATCATCCTTTCTGGGTCTGTGGGGAAATCAGTGAGATTACGGGGACAAATATTGAGTTAGTAAATGCTGATATATTGGTGTGATCGAAACTCAACAAGTCGTTTAAAAGGACAAAAAACAGTTGGCTTTTGCTCCTTCGTCGCTAATTTTAGCCAACAATTTTTTGCCTCTTAACGAAGCGTTGAGGCTGTAGAATAATTAAAAATTTAATTTTAAAGCCTTAAAATAGGGTTCCAAATGCATTAGTTAAGTCTAGCTTTAAGCTTAGAATGCAATACAGAGAATCACTTTTTTATAAATTTTAGCCTTTAGATAAATTCTACAGGCTCGTTATGTGCTTTAGGGCACTTGGATATGTTTCTCAATTATGGATAAAAATTATGAATAAAAAAATATTAACCTTGGTTACTTGTTTGATCGTTAGCACAAATGTATCTGCAAAATATATAACTAACTTAGGTACTCAGGGAGTAGAAATAACTAAATTTTTCACACACCAAAGCGGAGCTGTAAGTTTGTACATTTCAGGAACCGTGGAAAACCTCGATCAATGTACATCAACTTTTAGAGTACATATTCCCCATGATCTTGCAGGAAAAGACGTAATGGTTTCCACTGCACTAGCTGCATTTGCATCAGGGAAAAAAGTTGGTTTTCATGGCTCAGGTTGTAGCACTACTAGTTTCTGGGGGGGCACAGTTGATGTGCCAATTGTTAATAATATGTGGATTGTAAAATAAAAGTCACATAATCGGGTAGCCGGAGGT
>NZ_NQMR01000318.1 GCF_002276045.1 Pseudoalteromonas sp. NBT06-2
ATAATAAAAAAGCGCAATTAAGCGCTTTTTAGTTGTTCAGACTTGGTTATTTTGACCGACATTACGGTTACAAAGCCGGATGATTGATAAGGAATATCTGAGCCAGAGAGTACCCTCTTTGTTCCTTAAGCTTGATTATTCCATTTTGGCTTAAGTTTTTTGATTGTTTCTCGCTCTAAATTTACAGCTTCATTCACAGTAGTAACCATCAGTATACTAATGTTTATATTACTTTTATAACGATACATTTTTAAACCTGCGGGATAATTTCTACCGCTATTACTTATTCGAGTATAGTCCCTTAAGCGTTTTCGATAGCCACCGTTATTCAGTTCAGTAGCTTTTCCCACATAAACTAATTTGCCATCCAACTCACCTTTATAAACGCCAATCTTATTATTGTAATTAGAAAAATCACAATCAGATTCATCTAACATTCCGATATTTTTCCAATCAGACATTTTAAATTCCTTATTAGTAGTACCAATGACAAATAATGTAGCCTTAATACGATTTAAAACCTTGTAGTTTTTGCTTTAAGTATTGTGATTCCATTATGTCCGCCATCTAATGTCATTAATAGATCTGAGAATAATAACGATTCGGGTTCTGGCCGTTCTCACGTTGGTAACAACAAGTCAGAAAGCGGTAATAATGTAGGAAATGAAAGTTATGGGTATGTTGGAGGCCAAGATAGCTTAAAAGATTCAACTATTACATCACACTTCGACAGACCTACAAGACCAACGGGTAGTGGTGGAGACGATCATTCGAACAAAAAATAGGATAAATTATGTCTGCACCTTTAGATTTATTATTTAATAACCAGTGGGATAGTGCGCTTGGCTTGCATTATCACATGCTCAGACAGCAGTTTTTCTCTAAATGGCACAGAATTACAGGCATATTGACATTAGTATTTTCAACTTCTGCTGTGCTCGCTATCACAAACAATACACAGTTTGGAGTTGCCTGCATGGCGTTCGTAGCCATATTGCAAGCAATAGATTTATATGTTGATAGTCGGGGAAATTCGGATAAACATAACGCTTTTAAACAAGAATACATTAACTTTGAAAAAGATTTAATTCGTTACCCAGATGGTTTAACGGAAGAGCAAAATAAAGACTTTCAAATACGTTTAAAAGAAATTGAATTAAAAGAACCGCCACCAATGAGAACTTTACTAGAAATAGTTAATAACGATGTAGCATCGAAACTTAAAGCCGAAAACAGAGAGTTTGATATTCATTGGTTCAAACGATTAACCAGCCAATATATAAACTGGAAATCTAAACCTAAAGTTAAAAAGTAAGTTTAAAAACCCATAAAACAAAAACCAAGCTTAGCTGGTTTTTTTATGGGTTATTTGTATCACTTAATTGTAGTTAACGACAATATTTTATTTAAAAAGCCTTTCTTTTCGGCCTTAGGAGTTTCTTTTTTATTCCAAGCTTCTATTTCTTCTAAATGTCTTTTATCTAAATAATCAAGTTTGCCTATTTTTTTTAGTTGTAACAAATAGCTATAATGTAAGTTCTGCTCAATATATTCAGTCTTTTTCTTTTTTTCTTTTTCTAAGTGATCTGATATGTATTGAATTCTTTGCCCATCAGTTAAAACATCAGGCACATAGATATAAGCTGTACTCAAAGCAGAAGTACCTTGTGTATCTGCAGTAAAACTCCAATAAATAAAGTCAGTGTCTTCTTCATGACTACTAGCAGTATGAATTGTTACTGCTGACCGTCCATCATATGGCGATAAATCTTTATTTGTAGCTGCAGCTGAAATATATTTAGAGCCTGGTTCAAAATAAATATCCATATGTTTCACTCTTTCAAGCTCTTCTTCAGAGAATTCAACATAACCTCCAAAGCGATTTACTAAAGCAGCAAGATAAAGATCAAAACTGGCACCTGTTTCCATATCTTTTTTATCACACCTTAGACCTTTTCTTTGTTGCTCAGCGTTATAAATTGATTTCATGCTATTCCCTGGATTCTTTTCCAGCAATTCTCGCTCAATATA
>NZ_NQMR01000319.1 GCF_002276045.1 Pseudoalteromonas sp. NBT06-2
ATTTCACCTAAAACTGCTGGATAAAACAGGATTTTTTTGTGGTACAAGCGCCTTTCTTGGCATACCAATTGGGCAAACTTAAATTCGCTATTTATTTACCTGTAGGATATTAGAAAAGCGATGTATATGGCTAATGCGATTGAGTCACTCAACAGCGTTATTCGCAAGGCTATTAAAAAAGAAATTTTTCCAACGGGCGATGCAGTTAAATAAGTCATTTATTTAGCAGTTGAAAGTACTGAGAAGAAATGGACTATACCCATTAAAAACTGGAAAACGGCCTTGAATCGATTTATGATTGAATTCGAAGACCGTTTAAAATACTTATATAAACTGGTAGTTACACAGAGTTATTTACGCATAACCATACTTTGCATGCTCTATATTATTGGCCATAAAGTCTTCATATTTTAAATAATATACAGGGGCTTTTTCGTGTGTAGGACCAAACATTCCATATTCATATAAATTACCATCCTTATCCTCAAATGACCAATAAGTCTCATCATACATATCATACTCATTTGCATCAGGTGCCAGTTTCGGAGGTAGTTGTCTTTGAATTCGCTCTCGCAGTTTTACATCTTTTGTAAGGGATTTCTCTAGTTTACCTTTATAAGTGTCGTTCAAATAACTAAACATTCTGTTGTAAACCTGTTTGGTAAATGTAGAAGTATTATTAAATCCTATAACTCTCGCTTCCGCACGAACTCCATCCTTAGTTTTTACATCTTCCATTCCTACAAAAACCATTGAGTGTGTGATACCCTGAGTTCCCTTAGAATAGTCACCTGTAATTATAATATCTCCTGGTTCTAGAGTATAAAGCAGTTCTTTTGCCAAAAGAGGCTTCGCGCCATGTGTTAGTTCATTTACATATGTCTCAGCATTACTCATATGGTTAATACTTTCACCACACTTGTGGCAATCCCAAATCGTTACTTCTCTTATTCTATCTATGGTCTTTTGTAGATCACCGCCGTACAAACTCATGTAGCCCCAGTGCTGAACTGCAGTATGACATGTATACCGCATTTGGTCACCGCCCATTCCTCTTGGTGGCATACCATGATCCGAGTGATAATTCCCTAAAGATGAAGGGTCTTTAACCATTCCTACAAACTCTTTTCGTGATAAAGGCATAAATTTCTCCAATATTATTAAAAAATGAATAAATACTAATTAAATAGCAAAATATAGACGCATCATTAGAATTTTTGTGATAACTTTTTTGAGCTTGATCAGACGCATTCAACGTCATGTAGTTTAAAAAGTAAGCAAATAGAGCTTCGGTTAGTTTAAAATATGAACACTAGAATGGTCTAAAAATCACACAGGTAAGGCTTATTAGTGAATGGAATAGCGGGCTATTTCGAGCTGACACAACGTAGCATGTGTGATTTTTGGCCACTCCCTGCGGGTGAGGCTAAAATTTCCGTATACTGCGTTAAATCTTCCTAATCTACGAAAATTTTGGCTCTCGCTGGTGACTATATTTTAAACTGATCGGTGCTCTAGTACTTAAACACACTGAAAATGATCGATTGAATCTACGCCAA
>NZ_NQMR01000032.1 GCF_002276045.1 Pseudoalteromonas sp. NBT06-2
TATTCCCGCTGAGTGATCACTTTATTAACGGGAATGGTATTATGATGTTGGCCAGCTTAATATGAATCTAGCGCCACCTATCGGTGAAGTATCTATTTTAACATCACCCCTATGCCATGTTGCAATTTGTTTCACTATGGCAAGCCCTAATCCATAACCCCCTGTTTCTCGGGTTCTACTATCATCTAGACGCTTAAAGGGTAAAAATATATCTCTTTGGTGTTCATAAGGAATGCCTGGACCGTCGTCGTCAATATAAATTGTTGTTTGCTTTTTTTCATGTTTGAGACTGATATTGATTGTACTCTTGGTATACTTTTGCAGCAGTTTTAGGTGAAATTA
>NZ_NQMR01000320.1 GCF_002276045.1 Pseudoalteromonas sp. NBT06-2
ACTTAAACACACTGAAAATGATCGATTGAATCTACGCCAAAACTGGAATTAATAGTGCCGGGATCTTAAGCTCAATGCTTCGAGCTATCCGTGTTTTCTTTTGTATTAACCTATTCGTTTCCAGTGTTTTTATCATCTGATTAACTATTGGAGGTGTTACTTTAAAATAGTTTTGAAAATCAGTATGTGTGCTGGTGAAATACCATTTAATTTGATGTATTGATAAATGAAGGCCAGATATTGGACTTTATTTTCAGTAAATGAGTATTTTTCTTGTTCAGATATCGACATTACAGCCCTTTTGTGAGCAATTATGACAGTTATTAATAATCAAGATTGTGCATGAATATCAAATATATTGTAGAGCTTTGTGAAGAAGAAAGAATTGAATTAATTACTTTAACATCAGAAGGTAAAATATCAGGGCGGGATTATGCTTAGGTT
>NZ_NQMR01000321.1 GCF_002276045.1 Pseudoalteromonas sp. NBT06-2
GCGCGACCTATCCTTGTTTATTAGGTGAATTTATACTTTCACCATATAAAAACAATTTTCCAATGGTATTTCATCTGGATAATCAGCCATATAAAAGCCAAGTTTTGTATAAGCTTGAATTGCACTTTTATTGTGCCCTAAAACAAACAGCGAGCATGAATCAGCTTTTAAATCTGATTTACCCAAAGTACTCAATTTTTCTATTAAGTGGGAAGCAACTCCTTGACCACGTAGATTAGGATTAACAACTAGCCTACCAAGGTGGCATCTATCGAGTCTCAGATAATATTGTCCAAATGCCAATAAACCTCCTTTCTCTGAGATTAATGAGAATGACTTAAGTGAATCAAGTTTTAAGTCATTTTTAAAGGAAATTAAATCAAATGGATATCTAAAACCAGGTCCAGACCAAATACTTAATTCTTCTTCGGTGGGAAACCAAGACATCAATTCAATAAAGTTTATATCAGAAGGTTGAGTTAAACGCATATTCACCTAACGCCCACTTAAGCGGACAAAAATAGTTGGCTAAAATGTGAAGCGAAGCGGAACTTAGCCAACTGTTTTTGTTCCGTTTGAAGTTCTTGTTAGCTCTTTTTGTTGCCTAGAAACTTTGCAATTTCTTCTGCATGCATTCTAGCTATATCTTGCATATCACCAATTGCCATAACATTAAAACTAGAAACAGTTGACTTTCCAATTACCACTCCATTTTCATCAGTCACAACAACCTCTGAATCAACCCCATCTTTCCCTGCAAAAACTCCAAACATGGCTCTACTAAAGCCTGATCTCATTCTATAATCATTAATACTTACATTGATTTTATTTTCACCTTTTTCATTAAAAAGAGCATTGCTTTTTAACTCTTGTTTAAGGTAAGACTTCACTGCTTGTGCAAAATGCTCAGGTGCCTCTGTGTTATTATTGCTAATTTCAATACTAGAATAACTTTTAGGACCCACTCCATTTGTACTGATAGCTTGAGATACTTTTGTTGAGCTGGAACATGCACTTATTATCATTGTTACAGCGATTATTAATACTTTATTTTTCATTGACTTTCCTAGATTGATTATATTTAAGAGCTAACGCCCCAATCAGCCGCGGAGCAATGTGACCCACTTTTGCAAGTTCTTATGCAAAAAAAGGGCGACGTTTGCGGAGTCGGCTGGATTGGTTTGTTATGTTAATTCATATAGAGGTCTTTGATTTTGAACCAAGTCCCTTCGCAACCTTCAATGGTAACAGTTAACTTCTGACCGGATGATTTTGCAGCAATGATAACTGATTTAAGTACTGGATCTGAAGTTTTCAAACCAGCCCAACCATTATTAGTTTGACACTGATTTGTTTCGATAGCTTTAGGAAATCCGCCTTTAAGTTGTAACGCAATCGATCCTTGAGGAGTAACAAACACCCTAGACACTCCTTCCGTATCTTGAGAATATGCTAGCGCTCCACCGCTAAACGCTAATAGTACCGCTAACAAAATATATTTTTTCATACCTACCACCTCAGATAATATCAACTTACACATACATAACATTTATATAAACGGCGCGCACGCTTATCAGGTTAGACCTCTTAACATAAATTCATAATAAGAACTTAAAAATAAGTGACTTAGAGAAAAACATCAACAAAAACGGAAGTGGCAAAGTGTGCGCGCACGCTTTTCTGGTTAGACCACTTCCTATAAATCACTATTTAACGCTTAATAATCAAGTATATAATGGACGATTTTTAACTAAATAAAGTGTGCTTGCACGCTTTGTAATTTATATGCGCCTATTATATCGGAGCATATATTCGTATGTGATTGACTATACAGCTTTTATTTTTTTGCAGCAAGACAAAGCGTGCGATAAAAAAATGCAAAGCGTGCTTGATTTATTAAAAATACAAAAACACTGTACACATACACAGTTAACGAGTGTTTTATAATGTCAAAAAG
>NZ_NQMR01000322.1 GCF_002276045.1 Pseudoalteromonas sp. NBT06-2
GTAAGCGTCTGGTGAAATGCACCTAGCCTAGTTTAATATTCCAAGGTAGCAGGTGCTCAATACTCTCAGGCTTTTTGGCAAGTTCATCTAAACAAGTATTCAAATAGCTATCAACTAACAAGTTATTGGCTTTGGCCGTTTCAACAATGCTATAAAGCATGGCGCTGGCTTTTGCTCCCTTTGCAGTGTTGGAGAATAGCCAATTCTTTCTACCAATAACAAATGGCTTAACTGCACGTTCTGCCCGATTATTATCTATATTAATGCGCCCATCTTCTAAGTAAGTGACAAGTTTGTGTTCTTGATTAAGCCAATAAGTAAGTGCTTCACCTAGTTTTGATTTCGGTGGGATTTTGTCTTTATTATTAATTACCCAGACATGAAGTTTATCGATAATCGCTTTTGATTTTTCTTGTCGTACTTGATATTTTTCATCAACATTTTTGTCTTTTAGCGAAGCTTCAATACCGTAGAGTTTTCCGATAAGGTTTAAAGCAACATCTGCTTTGCCTGTTTTATTTTTACCTTGCGCCGTTTTTGCGTCAACAAATTTTCTACGTGCATGTGCCATACAACCTGCTATTTTTGCTGTTGTTTTACCATAAGCACTATAACCGTCAACTTGTAAGTAACCTTGATAGCCATCAAGGTAATTAACCACACAAGATGCGGCGCGACTATTATGATAATCAAATAAAACGATATTCGGTATCATGTTAATCGTCGGTCTATCAGTACCGCAGCAATAAACCCACATGTAACTGGTTTTTTTATCTTCTTTAATTACTTTTAAGGGCGTTTCATCTGCATGAATGACAGCTTGGCTAAGTAAGGTCTTTTTTAATTTCTCATACAACGGAGCAAATAATTCTCCGCAACGCATGATCCAATCTGACATTGTTTTACGACTCAGCTCAATACCGTAATCATTGAACATTTTTTCTTGTCTATATAATGGCAAGCCATATTGATATTTGGCGCTAATAATCTGACTCAGCAAACTGCTTGTTGCAATGCCTTTAGGAATGGGGCTTGTTGGCATAGTCGCTAGCTTGATGTGATTTTTGGTACTTACTTCCTCACACTGCTTGCACGCATATTTTGGACGAATAGTTTCTATCACTTTAATATGTGCTGGTACGAACTCTAACTTTTCACTTCGCGTTTCACCTATTTGATGTAGTTTACTCTGACAGCAATCACAGATTTTATCTTCACAAGATAAATCTATAGTGACGACTTTACGGGGTAAGTTTTTTGGTAGTGGATTACGTTTTGGTTTGCTCTTAACTACGTTACTTTTATTTATTTCTGACTCGGCTAATAAAACTTTATCCGCTTCATCAATAATCTCTTCAGCTTCATTGAAGGTTTCACCTGAGCCAGGTAATTGCTCAGAGCTTTTACCGTATTGTTTTCGTTTGGCTACTTCAAAGCGTTCAAGCAAGCTATGAATGATTTCATCTTTTTTGATAACAATTTTCTGCAACTCAAGCAACATACGCTTGAGTTGTTCTGGGTCGTCTGGCAGTGAATTAGCATCAATTTTCATGCTCGCAGTTTAGCAAGTATTTTAAGTCTAATCTGTTTTCGAACTTAAATAATATTAAGGGCATGTACACGATCGTTGACTGCTATTTTGATCAAACTAGATCTGTGATTGATAGTGTAGAGGCTCATGACCAAGGACATCATATCCGGATAACAACCATTGAAGTTGCTCTGAACTTAGTGTGAATTCTTGGCTTGATATTTTGCTAGGCCATTTAAATTTTTGTTTCTCAAGTCGTTTGTACCAAAGTGCAAAGCCAGTTTTATCCCAATACAGGATTTTGAGTTTATCTTTGGCTTTATTGCAAAACACAAATAATGCGCCAGTATAGGCATCCCGAGCAAGTTCATATTCCACAATACCAGTGAGTCCATTGATGGATTTTCTAAAATCGACAAAGTCACG
>NZ_NQMR01000323.1 GCF_002276045.1 Pseudoalteromonas sp. NBT06-2
AAGCAAAAGCGTTTTTCAAAAGATGTTGCACCTGCATTTACAGCGCTACTTGATCGGGCTAAAAAGATGGGACAACTTTCAGAGTTAAAAACGAACCTGACAAAGTTGAGCGTATAAACTTTTTAAAATTGTATGCTCAAAACCGATTAAACTGATACAAGAAAAGCGCAGTTAAGCGCTTTTAGTGAATCAGACTTAGTTATTTTGATGCGGATAGCCGCATCAGTCTGGGGGTATTTTGTACGGTTCACTTTTACCACATTTCGGCCTTACAGTGATTTGTATCCGCAACGCCGTTTTAAGCGGGATCTACTAATCGATTTACTTGCTCAATTAAACTATCTAATTGAGTATCGAGATATTCTACTTTTTGTTCTAAATCTTGCTTATCTGATTCAAGTTCTTCAATTTTTTCTTGGAGCTTGTAGAAAGATCTATTTGTTTCAGGGAACCTGTGCATCTCGTGCCATACAACTAAAAAGATAGCGATATATGTTGCCCATGTTAACCAATCCATCAGAACGTCCTTATGCAATTTAGCCCTGTTAATGGGCAAAATATAGTTGGCTAGAATAAGCGATGAAGGAGCAAAAGCCAACTGTATTTTGTCCTTGTTAAACAGCTTGATACGTATTTACCAGTGATGTACTTTTTTAGCTGGTATTTTACTTACGTCAATCTTATTTTTATTTTCAAGGACTTTTATTTTATGATTAAGCTCATTAACTATATCCGCGTGCTCTTTCTTAATGCTAGAGATGGTTTCTTCATGTTTTTGAACGCTGATATCAAGTTTAGCGATGAGACCATCGATACTCTTATTTTCATTTTTCAAAGAAGACTCAAGAGTTCCGATCTTAACCGCTTGCCTAATAATGATACCAATAAGCAAAATAAAAACAGTGGTGCAAACTGCGATAATAGTGTTCATAGTGGCTCGATCCATTGATACCAACGCCCTGTTAACAGGCAATAAAATAGTTGGTTAAAATAGGCGACGAAGGAGCAAAAACCAACTGTTTTTTGTCCTTGTTTAACAGCTTGTTAGCTATAAGTTTGTATCAAGCTTGAGTAACTCACCTGATAAAACATTAAAGGTATAATAAATCGTGTCGTCTTCTGTAGCCGTATAAACCAAAACAAGATTATTATTGATAATTTGATAGCCCTCTATATTTTCCATAACTGATGTTAATTTAGAACCATCATACTCTGATACTAATAACTCTTTTTTATCATATTGGTTTAAGAAGCCATCTTTATTAGTGTCTTTTTTTGCTACCGAATATATGTTTTTACTTAGAATATTTCGGTACTGAGTTTCCTTCTCTTGAGTTGGTGAAAACTCAACAATTAGTGCATTGCTCGAAAATAATAAATTATTTTTTTCACCAACCTTAGTAAACATTAAATTAACTGCGTTGCTGCTTAAACTTAATGATGATGAAACAACTATCATTTCCGCATTGGCACTATAAGATTGTTCTTCCACTATTTTATCTGAGGTTATTTCTAATAAATGTACGTCTTTTATTTGACCTACATATCTTTTTTCTAATTTTGGTTTTTGGTGTTCTTTTTGCGCGTCATCATGATCAATAACTTGAACCGTTGGTTCAGAGTAATCCTTTCTTAGTAGATCCTTGATGATGTTTTTACCAATCGCAATAATTACAATTATCGCTGCGATAAATAGTAATACCTTATTGGATTTCTCAATGAAATTCATAATACGAGTGCCCAACTAGAACTCCTTATAGCTAACATTTGTATAAACGGCGCGCACACTTATCAGGTTAGACCTCTTAATATAAATTTAAAATAAGTTATTATAAATTAGTAGCTTAGAAAAAAATGACAACAAAAACGGAGGTGGCAAAGTGTGCACGCACGCTTTTCTGGTTAGACCACATCCTAAAAATCACTATTTAACGCT
>NZ_NQMR01000324.1 GCF_002276045.1 Pseudoalteromonas sp. NBT06-2
TTAATGACATTGTTGTGCCATTAACAGACTTTCAGACGCTTGCTTTTTAAGGCTACTCAGAGCCTGTTGCAGTCGTTAGCTGGTTATCTTGGTATAATCTATTTGTGATACAAATAAAACCTCTACCTGGAAATTGATTTTGCCTGTCAAACAGCAGTAAAAGTAACTAAATTTTCTCCAATTAAAGCGCTTAACAGCAACTTTTTTGCATCACTTTAGTCAGTTTTGCTCGCTTTGAGATTCTGCATCCAGAAATTGTTAATCGAAAAAATGTCCTAGCCATAAAAATGAATAGGACAAAGTAGTAACAATTCGTTTTAGTAAACTAATACTTTAAACTCTTTAACATCAGACCAAGAAGTTACGCGTTGACCCATCCAGTGTTTTGGTGAGCGCCTCTTTATAGTCTGTACGCCTGTTGGTAAATTTTTTGCAAAAGTATGCCATTTAGACCCTTCGTTTTGTCGAGCCAAACGAATTTGAAAAGTCCAGTAAGCACTTAGTTCATTCGAAAAACGAGCATCATACTTTGGCATCGTTACAGCTAATAATTCGCCAAATCCATTTTCAGGTTTTGAACCTGGGTGCTGTCTTGTATAAATAACCCCGCTATCAACCTTAGATTCACTTTGAATCTGATTATTATACAAATAACTTGCCATACTTGGACTCTTTTCAAGGAGTTTATGAAAATCAGGTTTCGCATAAGCGCTAATAGATAAGCCCAAACAGCAAAAAACAAGGCTTTTTTGTATTGATTTATTCATGAAAATTCTCTATAAAAATAATTTAGTAATATCTTACTTCCGTACCCATAATGTAAACAATTAACGCTTGTTATTCAATGTTAAATAAGAATTATTCGCAAAACCATACTTTTTTTGTATCTCTTTAAGTAGTAATGCTCGCTTTTGCCGAGCAAAATATAAAATTAAGAAAACCCCACCATTGAATACAAGATTGTAAATGTGTCTTTGATAGACGGAATTATTCCGTCTATCACACAAAATAAAATCTTATAATATTTATCAAAGCCTTTGATAAAATTAGAAAATGAGAGTATTTTATCGAAATTAAGAATCATAATAGACGGAAAAAGTCAGTGTTTAAACATGGAATAAATCCATACAAGCTGTTAAGTGCTTTTGCCAAACATGGAGTTGTTGATGATAAATATTTCAGTATATAAACTAGGCGAAAAATATCTAAAACCCACTTATTCTCTATTCTTTTTTACTGTAACAAAAATTCTTTCACCTACTTGGTGGTATGCTTCATATATAAAAGAAGGCTTAGGTAAAGAAGAAAGAACTGAAGGAATAATAGCTAGAAATTACTCTTACTTGTTTTTCTCAATCCTATTTACTTTAATCTTGGGAGTAGGTTACAAACCGAATGCTCTTCAGTCATATTCACTCTCTTGGGCTATTCTCCCATGCATAGGTGTTTATGCTATAACGTGGTCACGATGTAATGAAATTTTTTTTGCATTTATTCAGGATGCTTTAGATAAATCAGAAAATGCCCCCACAAAAAGCAGTTTATCCTTCCGAAAGAGAATTGAACTATCGCTATTAAGTTATATTGAGCTTATTCTAAATTATTCAATTTTATTCTTGCTAATGCCTACTAGCTGGTTTAGTAAAGAATTTGAAGGCATTATTGATACTATTTACTTAAGTGGAGTAACAATTACAACGCTAGGTTATGGTGACTTCTCACCAGTTTATTGGCTTCCAAAATTTTTGGTAATTCATGAGGTTCTAGTTGGGTTTACACTTATAATTGTTAGTTTTGCTCTTTATGCTGGTAAAAAAGAAAGTAGTGTTGAGTAAAAATCACTTAATCGGGTAGCCGGAGGTCTCTAACCTCCATACCATCCATCATGTTGTAGCCGCACAAAATACCCCCAGATTGATGCGG
>NZ_NQMR01000325.1 GCF_002276045.1 Pseudoalteromonas sp. NBT06-2
TTCAGAAAGTTCAGGTTACCACTACTTTTTGAGAAGTTACTATTATCCTTGATAAGTTATTATTTTTTAAATGAATTATATTGAAAGGGAACTCTATTTAAGTATAATGCCAGTATGAAAATATTACCCTAATAAGATAGTTTTTAATGTTTAAGTATTTATTTAACTTTTTTGTCACTTTATGTTGCTTAGTAAGCTTTGCATCATATTCACTTGACACCCCTTCGACTCCATCTGCCAGTGTTAGTGGTAAAACGGTTACTTTATCATGGGGGACTGTGTCGGGTGCTGTTTATTATCAATTGGGCTACCGTGACGGCTATGGTAGTTGGGGAACCTCTTATGGTAAATATTATAATGGTAGTCAGACATGGCCAAATGCGCCTTATTTGATTCAGCGAAGTTATCGCATGCGAGCGTGTGATAATGCCACTTGCTATGGTTGGTCTGGTGCATCAAATCAGATAAATATTTTGCCTCCGAAATTATTGGCTAGTGTGAATTGGTCTCCAGCAAATATACAATATGGACAAAGTTCAACATTAAGTTGGAGCAGTAGTAATGCCTCTAGTTGTAAGTTAGATGGGTCAAATAAAGGATTAGTTGGCAATTGGAATTCAGTAAATAATACCGCAAATAAAGAAACTTACTTTACTTGTGTTGGCGAAGCTGATCAAACTATCACTGTATCAGCATCATTAATAGTTGACCCACCACCCAAGTTAACCGGCAATGTCAGTTGGACTCCTTCCAGCATTCGTTATGGTGGATCCTCTGAGCTGAGCTGGAGTAGTAATAATGCTTTAAGTTGCCAATTAGATAATTCAAATATCATAACAACGGGCAACAAAACCTATAGTGATATTAAAGATAATATCACTATAGCATTTGCATGTTCGGGTATTGCTGGCCAGCAACTATTGATAACAACAACATTGCCAGTATTGCCTATAGAATTAACTGTGCTGCCTGAAGCCCCTGTTGCAAAGGTAAACGGTAAAACACTTGTATTAACATGGAAACAGGTTGAAGGTGCAACTTACTACGAATTAGAATATCGAGATGGTTCTGGGGATTGGAAACCTTCTTATGGTAATTACCGTAATGGCACACACTCTTGGCCAGACGCACCTGCTCTAAACCAAAGAAGTTACCGTATGCGTGCTTGTAATAATAGTTCGGTTTGTTTTGAACAATGGTCTCAGGCTTCAAATGCAGTAACTATTTACCCTAAACCTGATGCCCCAACAAATTTAGAAGCTTCATTTACAGAAAATACCACTACTTTGACATGGAAGGAAGTACCGTATGCTGATTATTTTAAAGTTCAATATCACGATGGGGATGGGAATTGGGATGACTCTGACACGCGTTTAAAAGGCGTTAAACAGGTTTGGTCTACCCCTTTTACGCAAGTGCGATATTATCGTTTATCTGGGTGTAATACATCAGGTTGTTCAGATTGGTCTGATGCATCAGTTGTTAAGCTTAGCACACCAATGAACCTCAAATTAAGTAATGTTGTAAACGGTATTGAGCTGACATGGGATGTTGTAATTGGAGCTGACTCTTACAAGCTTCAGTATCGTGATGGAGAGGGAGATTGGACTGCTGCCTTCGGAACATATTATGCGGGTAGTAAAATTTGGGAGAATGAAACTGCTGTTTTTAATAGAAGTTATCGTTTGTCGGCTTGTAATCAAGACGTATGCTCTGAATTGTGGTCTTTACCGTCAACTTATGTTGAAAATAAAGTGATATCTTTAAAAATTGACCTATTGGGCACTCCAATTCCATGACTGACTTATGTAATGACATAAATCATTGTAGTGATGATGGTTTTATTCATTTAGTTGTTACGCCAAAAACGAGTAGCATACAAATCAAAAACATTCAATTGTTAAGTGCACCATTACAAAC
>NZ_NQMR01000326.1 GCF_002276045.1 Pseudoalteromonas sp. NBT06-2
ACGTGCTCATTGGGGCGTGGAGAGTGTGCCGCAGGCACACAAGTTAGTAGCATAGGATTTGCTCATTAAGTTGTGGCTAAGCTCACAAAAAGATGGTGGTAGATCCACCGAAGTCTGCTGTCACAAGTCGGCTTCAAACCACTGCAAATGGCTGTTATTAAGAGTAATGGTCATAAGCGTTGCAGTCAAAGCGTGAACAAATAGTTCAGCAGGTGTGGTATAGAGAGACGAGTTAAGGCGAACCTATGCTGACGCGTCGTAATCCAGAGATTGACATCAAAACCGGGGGCGTTTCCATCTCCCGAGATAAGTTTACAGGCGAATTGTGAATGTTGTGTAAGCGGTGTCCGGCGTATAGTGGGCGTGACTCTATACTTGGCTTTTTGTGGGAACTGCGGGAACCAGTCATCATGATGTTAAGGGAGAAATACAAATAACTGAATTTATGAGTATAAGAGTACCAATGCATGATACTGGGGCGGAGCTGTTCATAGTAGTGAGGAAACATTTGTAATGAATGTGGAGCGAAGGGGTAGCGTTAGGCAGTTGAAATTTATAGTTCAACTGTGTAAAAGCAGGAGGAAACTATGAACAAGACAAAATCGTTTATCATTTCAAAATGGGATGTTGTGCAGGCTTATCGGTTGGTAAAAGCTAACCATGGGGCGGCAGGTGTCGATAAACAATCAATAAGTGATTTTGAAGCAAATCTAAGAGGAAACCTTTACAAATTATGGAATAGATTGTCTTCGGGCAGTTATTTTCCTCCTCCCGTTAAAGCGGTAGCGATACCGAAGAAAACAGGCGGAGAACGAATATTAGGGATACCAACAGTAAGTGATCGCATAGCACAAATGGTGATCAGATTAACATTTGAACCTTTAGTTGAACCGCATTTCTTACCAGACTCCTATGGTTATAGACCAAATAAGTCAGCGATAGATGCTATTGGCGTAACGCGCCAACGGTGTTGGAACAACAACTGGGTACTTGAATTTGATATCAAAGGGTTATTTGACAATATCCCTCATGATTTACTGTTGAAAGCCGTGGATAAGCATACCGATAACCCATGGATTCGTTTATACATTGAGCGCTGGTTAACAGCACCAATGCAACGAGCCGATGGTGAAATAACCGCAAGAGGAAAGGGAACACCACAAGGTGGCGTGATCAGTCCAGTTCTTGCCAATTTATTTTTACATTATGTCTTTGATAAATGGCTGCAAAAGCATTTTCCCAAAACATTATGGTGTCGTTATGCTGATGATGGGCTAGTTCATTGTCGCACAGAAGCTGAAGCTAAATATATGTTAGCGGTGCTAAAAGAGCGCTTTGAAGCGTGTGGCCTTGAAATGCATCCACTGAAAACTAAAATAGTTTATTGTAAAGATGGAAGTCGTAAAGGTCAGTATGAAAATACGGAATTTGACTTTTTAAGCTACACCTTTAGAAGAAGACTTTGCAAAAACCGCAAGCGTAACAGCATGTTTATAAACTTTACACCAGCGGTGAGTAAGTCAGCCTTAAAATCAATGCGATTGAAGATCAGAAAGTTACGAATTCGTATGGCAACAGAGTTAAGTATTGCTCAGTTAGCGAAATGGCTCAACCCGATAATAAATGGGTGGATAGGTTATTATGGTCGATTCACTCGTTCAGCATTATATGGGATGTGCCGACATGTGAATAAAGCACTGGTTCGTTGGGCTAGACGAAAGTTTAAACCCCTTCGGCGGCACAAAACAAAAGCAATGAAATTTCTGGAAGGAATATCAAAGCAAAATCCTTATTTATTTGCTCATTGGCGAGCAGGAATGGTAGGAGGGTTTGCCTAATGGGAGCGGTATGAATTGAGAGGTTCACGTACCGTTCTGCGAGAGG
>NZ_NQMR01000327.1 GCF_002276045.1 Pseudoalteromonas sp. NBT06-2
ACTGCTTTTTGAGAAGTTACCAAATTTATTGTCTTTTCATTGTTATAATTGACAATTTATTATTTTATAGCTTTATTATCAATAACATAATAAAGCAATATTTTATAAAATATTGTTTAAAATAAAACCAATGTTAAAATAATTGAATAAATACTCTATTTATCATCTACTTTAGGAGAACAATAAATAGGAGCTAATATGAAAACAATGACAAAAAATATATTTCTTTCTTTTACAATCATGCTTGGGGCGAATATCAATGCCGCTCAGTTAGATTTAAATGAAACAATCGCACTACCAGATACAAAAGTATCGGTAACCAACATTAAGCGTCAAATCGCTAAAGACATTGCAAATAATTATTCAACTGCAAAGTTATTAACAGCAAATATTACTAACAGTAATTTATTAGTTAGCAGTGACAAGTTAGGCACATCAAATTTAGCAGACAAAGTCGCGTTGTCTAAATACAACAATATGATCACCGATTTAAAGGGATTGAATTATGACAATGCTAATTTGATACAATTAAGATTGGCTGATAAAACTATGATTGACAAATTGCATCAAGGACAGATGCCATTATTTGCTTTTGAACCTGCAGGTAATGATAAATATTGGCAATCAATCGAAGCGTTTGATACGCATGGCAATGTGCACTATCTGGATGTTGTTAATTTACCATCAAATCCAACTTTTATCATTGAACTTGATAGTAAAAAAACATTTACAGCTGGTATGTCTGTAATGAAAAGTATATTTTCTAAAAATAATACACAGTCTAAAAATCAAACCAACACTATAGCACGTAATGAAGAACAGCCAATTTCAACCAGCGTATTAAAAAAAATAAGACTAAATGATGATGAAGAACCATGGATTTCTGGAGATGCTGAAATTTATGCCATAGTAACAGGCGTAAATCCATCACGAGATGAGCCAATCCTAGATATATTAGATATGCCTTATTTAGATACCGACAACAAAGACTATCATCCGAATCAAATCATTATCCATTGGGAGAGATACCGTTGGCAGGCAGCTGATATGATTTTGATGGAACAAGATGATAATACTAACTATAAAACGCTTGCTTCTAAATTTTTAGAAATTGTAGAGCAAGTAATGAAATCAATTCCAGATCCAGAAGTACAAGGTTATGCAATCATCCCGAAATTGACTAATGAGTTATTAAAAGCGATGCCAGATAGTTGGTTTACAAATGATGACGACTATGTCGATGTTTTTTACACCTTGTTTGAAAATAAGTATTATTCAAACCAGTATGGTGCAAGTGGTAATGCAAAAGTTACTATAGAGCCGCTAATGATAGATCCAAGATAGCACGTAATCACCAAGCCTATTTCTAAATAAATAGGCTTTTTTTCAATTACCAAAAAAATATCAATTAACCTGAGATCGGTTTAAGCTACGGTCATTTGATTCATCTCAACATCTGTAATATTCAATTTTGGCTTGTTTTCTTTCAGAGAATAAGCCACAAGCCCACCAATAACATTTAGCATTAATGGTTTAATGCTTCTATGTCTTGAATGTTCAATTTAGATATGTTTTTCAATTGGTCATTTATTGTCTCAATAATAAATTGTCGAGATAACATAGCTCTATCCCAAATTGATAAGATTTTTGCTTTCATGTTTTTACGGACATTTGTGACTAAAGTGACTCTTTTTCTAGCAATTTACTTTCTAATGCTTTGCTTATGTAGCCCTTATCCGCATAGAGCTTATCTGGTAAACCAGAAGCCATATTTTCAACAGGTTGCGTATCATGTACATTTGCAGGCGTAATTTTCGCCGCTACAATTTCTCCGAGATGATTCACTATCAAATGGTATAAACCAATAATCCAAATTA
>NZ_NQMR01000328.1 GCF_002276045.1 Pseudoalteromonas sp. NBT06-2
TATTTAACCCTACTTAGCCGTTCTTACTTGAGATACGATATTACGAGACATATTTTCAGGGTCTGGTGTAAGTGTTAATTCAACTTCACTAATACCGTTTTGGTCTAAAATTGCTTTTATGTTGTTGTAAAGTTGTTGGTCATCAAGAATGGATACGTTCTTTACTTCTAAACCACATTTTTGAATGTTGTGGTCTCCATTAATAAAATCTTTAGCGGGAACTAAATACTCTAGTGATGCAAAAGCGTATGGTTTTGGTTGACCTGTTTTTTTGCTGATACCTTTACCAAGTGCAGCAGATAGTAAGATTACTTTCATTGTAGTAACTCCGGTTGGTTGTTTATTTCATTAAGTTGATTGTTATCGTTAAAGTTAGGAGGTTGAATCAATGCATTTGCAAGTGATGCAGGCATATCTAACTGGCCTAACCCGTCAGTTAATAGGTTTACGATGTCAGTATCAGATAGTTCTAATATGTGACGCATAAAGTTAACGTGTTTGCCGTAAGCTAATTTTTGATATTTAACTAACCTGTCATTAGTGGCTAATACGATTTTTTTACGTTGATTGGTTGGTACTTCTAAACGTTCTTCACTGACAAATTCAAATGCAGGATAAGCAGCCGCAAAAATACCGTCTATATTAAGCAAAGCATCTAAAGAGATAA
>NZ_NQMR01000329.1 GCF_002276045.1 Pseudoalteromonas sp. NBT06-2
ATTAAGCAAAGCATCTAAAGAGATAATGCGATCAATTGCTCTAAGCTCTAGTTCAGCTCTTACCTATTCTTGTTGTGTTTCAGAATTAAGTTGTTTGCCTTTTTCATACATACGCGCCATTTTGCCCGAACGTCTAGAGCCTACATATAATGTATTACCCGCATCGGCCACCATGTCATAGCGTTTTTGCCAACCATGTTTATCTCTATATTCTTTTTGTTGTTCTTTACTGAGCTTTTGTAATTTACCCGCTTGAATAA
>NZ_NQMR01000033.1 GCF_002276045.1 Pseudoalteromonas sp. NBT06-2
GGTTAAAATGCGCTAGCCGTGAAACAATCAGTCAATCACACCTTCAGAATACAGGTGTAGTGTATACTGAAGTTAATAAAGGTGGTAACGAACAATTTATTATGGCTGCGGGTCTAAATGGTGTTACAGAATCTGAGTTAGGTTATGCAGTGGGTATCGAGAACCGTTTTGAAAGTGGTTTTTATATTCCAGATTTAGTGACTCAATCAGGTGAAAGTACTTCAGTTCAGCAAGATCCAACATCTGGTGATTACTCTGTTCAGTCTGTATATGTTGAGTTGTCTTTACCAGTAACTGATGAATTAACAGTTGAAGCTGCTACGCGTTTCGATAACTATTCTACATTTGGTAGCGCAGTAACCTGGAAGCTTGGTGCAACTTATAGTTTCAATGATGAGTTTATGCTTCGTTCGGTAGTTGCTACAGGTTTTAGATCGCCCAGTGTTGCTGAGTTATATTCTGGTAACTCGGGGTCATTTGATTACCTTACAGACCCTTGGGGTAATGAACAAGATGCACAGATTCTTGTAAACCGTACCGGTGGTAAGGATTTAGATGCAGAAAAGAGTGAATCATTCACTTTTGGTGTGGTATGGGAAATTGCTGATGGTTTATCGTCAACAATTGATTACTGGAGCTTTGATATTACAGATGCTATTAGCCGCTTAAATGTTCAAGAGCAGATGAATTCTTGTTATGTTGGTGATCAAGTCGCATGTAGTTCAATCAATATCACTATTGATGGCGATCTAGATAACTTGACTTCTGCACTAATTAATGTAGGTTCTCAAGAAACATCAGGTATAGATTTAAATCTAAGCTATAGACAAGATATGTTTAAAGTTGCACTTGATGCAACTTATCTAATTGAGTTCATTGAAGATGGTGTTAGTTATGAGGGCTTTATTGATCCTAACTTTGGAAATTATTCTAAAGTAAAAGCTAATTTATCAGTTGATGTAAATGTTACTGATGATTTAACGTTGCTTTATAACGCTCAGTATATTCAAGGAATGGACGGTAACGACCCATATGAAAATGGAGCCTATTCAACAGATGATGTCATTTATCACCATGTGTCAGCAACTTATAGCATGAATGACCAGTGGACTGTAAATGGTGGCGTTAAAAACCTACTAGATACAGATCCAGAATATATGTCAAATGGTTCAGACATGAATACAGATTCATCTATCTATGATGTAATCGGTAGAACATTTTTCATGAGTACTTCATACAAATTCTAATTAGTTGAATTAGATCAGCAAGGCGACTTAATGAGTCGCCTTTTTAAATTTTAAAAGTTACTAAACTACTTATTTTTCTTCAGTTTCTTTTTCACGTTCTGCCTTTGAAACATAAGCTGGTTTGTTACTGGTATGCAGTTTTGATTTGAATTTTTTAAGTTTTTTCTTAAAAATACCATTAATTTTCTTTTGTCTGTTCATTGCTATTCCCATCCTTACAAATTTCTATACCTGTATTGTAAATGCAAAGTCTAAAATAACAAAGTAAAGCGCTATTTTAATTGAACTAGCGGAGTATTAAGCCTACATTCTTGCTTGATTAACGCTTATATTGTAAGGTGCACGTCCTTGACGCTTTAGCGTATATTTTAATGATAAGAGTGATTTTATGAGCTTTACCAATTTGGGATTATCTGCACCTATTTTAACAGCGGTCAGTGAACAAGGTTATGACACCCCAACACCCATTCAGGCAAAAGCAATACCTGCAATAATTAAAGGCCGAGATATCATGGCCGCAGCACAAACAGGTACAGGTAAAACTGCAGGATTCACACTACCACTTCTAGAACGATTATCTCAAGGTCAAAAAGCAGGTCCAAATCAGGCTAGAGCACTTATATTAGCACCAACAAGGGAGCTTGCTGCTCAAGTAGCAGAGAGTGTAGCGCTTTATAGTAAAAATTTGCCTTTAACTTCTACAGTTGTTTTTGGCGGAGTTAAAATAAACCCACAAATGATGCGACTTCGTAAAGGTGTCGATGTATTAGTTGCAACACCTGGACGTTTAATAGATTTAATGGGTCAAGGTGCAGTTAAATTTAAAAACCTCGAAGTATTAGTATTAGATGAAGCTGACCGTATGTTAGATATGGGTTTTATTAATGATATTAAGCGCATTCTTAAAATACTTCCTGCGAAACGTCAAAATTTAATGTTTTCTGCGACTTTTTCAGATGATATTCGTCAATTAGCAAAAGGGTTGATCTACAATCCAGTAGAAATATCAGTCGAATCAAATAAAGCCGCTAAAACAATTGAACACTGGATACACCCAGTAGATAAAACTAAAAAACCAGCATTGTTAACGCACTTAATTGAGAAAAACAACTGGCGTCAGGTATTAGTTTTCACCAGAACAAAACACGGCGCAAACCGTTTAGTTAAACAGTTAGATAAAAGTAAAATTGAAGCTGCTGCTATTCATGGTAACAAGAGTCAAAGTGCACGTACCAAAGCACTTGCCGGTTTTAAAAGTGGTGAAATACGTATTTTAGTCGCTACAGATATCGTTGCCCGTGGTTTAGATATAGATCAGCTACCACAAGTGGTAAATTATGACTTACCAAATGTGTCTGAGGATTATGTTCATAGAATAGGCCGTACTGGTCGAGCAGGAGCCAGTGGTGAAGCAATTTCTTTAGTAACAGCTGATGATATTCAAGAACTATCTGATATTGAGCGTTTAACGCAAAAGTTATTATGTCGTAAAATTGTTGAAGGTTTTGAACCTATCAATAAACTACCTGAAACAAGATTAGATACACGTCCTGTTAAGGCTAAAAAACCTAAAAAATCAAAGCAATTTAAACAGTCTGATAATCAAGATGAGCAAAAAAATAAACGTCGTCATGGCGATAAAGCATCACAAGGACCAAAAAAGCGAGCATCTGGCCATAAAGCACAATCTAAGAAAAGTACAGATAACAAAAGCGTTTCACAAGATGTATGGAAAAACAGTGTGAAAAAGCATAAGTAAGATTAACTAAAGATATAATTCATAGATTCCCGATAAAACACTTCGGGAATAACCTTTTAATACGTTAGTTTTTAGGCTTAATACATTATTATTTTGCTAGCAGTTATCTCTCTAGTTCGCCACGTAAATTATCTTGCATTAAGTGCCTGATTGTTTCAGTTTCAAGGTTTTGACTTAATAAATAATGAAGCTTAGTTAAACATGCTTCTAATGTCATGTCATAACCACTGATCACACCGACATTCAGTAATGCATTACCGGTTGCATAACCACCCATGTTAACACTGCCTTTTAAACATTGGGTCAGGTTTACAATAACCATACCACGGTCACTGGCTTCTTCAAGTAGTTTTAAAAACTCAGATTCTTGCGGCGCATTACCGACACCAAAGCTTAATAATACTAGGGCTTTAAGCTTACCGTTTAATAAACTTTGTACTACGTCATTGCTGATCCCTGGATATAAATGTAAAACACCGATGTTTTGTGGTGTAATCGCGCATACTTCAAGTTCATTTTCGATATAAGGGCTTAGAGTACCTTTAACTAATTCAATGTTAATACCCGATAATGCTAAAGGCTCTAAGTTGGGTGAACCAAAAGCATTAAAGCCATCAGCATGAACCTTAGTGGCACGATTCCCCCTAAACAACTGATTATTAAAAAATAAACTTACTTCAGCAATAGGGTAGTTGGCTGCTAAAAACATAGCATTTAACAGATTAACTTGACCATCAGAACGTAATTGAGAAAGTGGGATCTGAGAACCAGTGACAATGACGGGTTTTGTTAAATTTTCAAACATAAATGATAATGCAGCTGCTGTATAAGCCATGGTATCAGTGCCATGCAGTACTACAAAGCCATCATAATCATGATATTTACTTTTAATATCATCGGCGATCATTTGCCAATGGGCAGGTGACATATCTGAAGAGTCTATTAATGGCTGATATTCATGAATATCAAACAAAGGCATTTCATCACGATTAAACTCAGCACTGGCTTCAACCGTTTCAGTTAGATAACCATCAGCAGGAATATAACCTCGTGCTGACTTCTTCATACCAATCGTTCCGCCTGTATAGGCAATATAAATACGTTTTCTTTTCATAAATTGCTCAAAAGTTCATGTTGTGTTGTCTAGCTTTAATATATACCCATGCTACTTGGAAATGTGCGATTTCAGCAAGTCGAGAAGCGTGCCAAATGTTAGGCGTAAGATGTGTCGTTAACATTCTCAACAAATATCTTATAACAACGCAGTTGGCCGCTTATCTTTTTGCTCTAAGAGAGTTTGGGTAGAAAACGATTACT
>NZ_NQMR01000330.1 GCF_002276045.1 Pseudoalteromonas sp. NBT06-2
GCGCGGTATTCTTGTTGATGTTCTTTACTAAGCTTTTGTAAGCAACCCGTTTGTATAAACGAAAAATTAGGGGCTTGATTGGTTTTACAAAATTGACCTTCTTCTAAGGCACGTACATAGTGATTTATATCTCTTTTACCATTCATATCATCGTACGCAATATCTAAGCGGGTGATTTTTACGTTAGGCATTTTTTTAAGCATGTTATGAAGTTTGGGAATGTCTAACCCAGCACAACCAGAACCAGAGAAAGAAACCATACAGCCACCATTATTAGCACCCCAAGCAACCATGCCTGAGTTAATACCATGACGGTATAATGTGGCCGACTTTTCATACGTAAACATGCCGCCCATACTTTCCCTAAA
>NZ_NQMR01000331.1 GCF_002276045.1 Pseudoalteromonas sp. NBT06-2
CCATGCCTGAGTTAATACCATGACGGTATAATGTGGCCGACTTTTCATACGTAAACATGCCGCCCATACTTTCCCTAAACGTCCACGGTTGTTCATCTTCGTTATACCTGTCAGCGCGTGTTGCAACTTCTTCGTTTAACAAGCGCATAAAATAAGAAATGTCACCCTCAATTAATTTATTAAGGGTTTTGTATTTGTGAGTTTGCTTTACAACTGTTTTGAAAAAAGCATCAACATCAGTACCATCAACATATTTTTCTTTTAAATTAGACTTAAAAAGTTTGTCAAAATAATCATCAGATGTTTTAAAGTTTGCCGAGGTTTCAATAGATGTCAGTTCTAAATCATCAGTAGCATCTTCATTAAATACTTCTGAACAAATAAGGGCGTTATAAGCCGCTTTATACGTTTTAAAATCTCCATTACCTAAATGCAGTTTTGCTTGCATCTTTAAACGCGCTAATTCATTAGGACAAAATACAACAGTTAAGTAATCAACCGAGCAAATTGGTTTTTTATATCTTTGTGGTTTAAAGTTCAGGCTCATA
>NZ_NQMR01000332.1 GCF_002276045.1 Pseudoalteromonas sp. NBT06-2
GCTTACACAATTTTAAAAGTTAGGATCTTGGAACAGGTAATTAGTTCCCTAAAATAAATGATTTTATCCCGAACTGGGGGTTAATTAAATCCAAAATTGATTCTCGGCTTACATCAGCTAAAAATATAATTTATTTAGCAATTGAAAATGCAACGAAGAAATGGACTATGCCCATTCCAGACTGGAAAACGGCCTTGAATCGACTTATGATTGAATTCGTAGACCGTTTAAAAGACTTTATATAACACTGGCAGTTACACAGAGTTATTTATGGGGTCCAAAAACATTTAATCAACACTTCTACATGGATTACCTGCTCCGCTAGAACAAGAAACAACAATAATCGTGGTTGTAATTTTTTTTGGTATTTTAGAACCAACAACGAACCCTTTCATTTGAATTGTTCTTTTAAAAGCTTGAAATGCCACGTTATTTGAAAAATTGAATCCTACGTTCATTAATTGAGCTCTTGTGTCTTTAGTTAAGTCAATTCTATTGCCGTCAAAGTCAATCAGGTTAGTTGCCTTATAAACTATCTTATTATCAGTAGTTCTAAAATCTGGACTTATAAAGAGTTTTGAACCATCACTCAAGTTAAATTGGATTCTTGGAACGTCATGAAGCACACCTCCGGTCCTAAGTATTACATCAAAATAAGAGCGAGACTTCGCTGCAAATTGACTGCCTCCATTTTGATTTAAAAGAAAAATCAAATTTTGCTCTTTAGCTGGTATTCCGACAATTTCCCAACCAGATTTCATTGACTCTTCAGGAACTGTAATGTCAGAAACAGAATCATTAAAATCTTTTATTTCCTGAACACCCTGGCGCATATCTTCAAATACAAGATTATCAGAAGCTGTATTGGACACACTCTCTATGCTATGTGATTCAACATTGCGACAATATTTGTAAGTGCCTCCTCTGCCATCAGGCTCTCCTTCTGTTTCACACTCTACTCGAGACAGTTTTTTAACTTTATATTTTCGATAATCTAAAGTGTCAAAGTTAAGAACGCTTACATATTTATCATGATTTAATACAGAATACTGTCGAACTTGATTAGTGAATTGTATATCAGTAATACAGGAGTCGCACTGTACTTTGGTAGGCGGTGCAACTAATGCTAAAACGTTATTAGAAAAAAAAATCCCAAGCGGAAGGGTTATACTTGCTATTGATTTTATCAAACTCATTAACTATTTCCTTATTTTTTAAATTTATACATCATTTACATCATTGTAAATAAATAAAAAAAGACATTTCTACACTAGAATTTGGATTACTGATAATTCAGAGTGTTTTTGTCTATTATTAAAGTAACATAATGCTAAAATTCTATATATAGAAATATTTTGTTTATTCTAAGTTCCAATGTAATTAAATCCAAAATTGAATGTCGTATAAACCAATAATCCAAATTAGACATTCCTACAATAGAATTTGGATTATTGGTTTATACTTTACGTTGCCTTTTTCTAGTCCCATCGGACAATAATTGTTTTTCCCATTGAGGCATGAAAACAGCACAAAAATCATCGACATCACAAAATATTTCAACTAACTTGTCCATACGCCCACCGTTTGTAGTGTTCAAATCGCTTCTTCATCGAAAGATCTGATCACAAGGTGGGCTATTAGTTCAAATTTTAATCCCGAGTTGAGGTTAGTTAGACTTAGGCTTGTAACAATGAATGACGTTAGTGATAGTAATTTTACTGACTGAATTAATATCACTTTGGCTGTGTTTGTCATTCTTTATTTAATCCGTTTCACGACATCCATTGATATACAAAATATTTTTATATAATTTTGAAACAAATTTAGTAACACCTCAATAACCCG
>NZ_NQMR01000333.1 GCF_002276045.1 Pseudoalteromonas sp. NBT06-2
ACTATACCAATCTTACATTAATGAACTGACTTTACAAGGTAAAGCACCTAAAACCATCGACATGTATAGTCGTTATATCAGACAGCTAAGTGTTTTTTGTGACTGCTGTCCTGATAATTTGTCAACCTACCAAATTAAGTCTTTCTTACTTTACTTGGTTAACAATAAATCATGGAGTGCCGTTAAAATTGCACGTAATGCCATTCAATTTTTATATCGTCA
>NZ_NQMR01000334.1 GCF_002276045.1 Pseudoalteromonas sp. NBT06-2
GTAATGCCATTCAATTTTTATATCGTCATGTACTGCATTATCAATGGCAATGGATTGAAATTGTTAAGCCCCCTAAAGTACAGCTCTTACAAGATGTACTCTCGCCTGCTGAAGTGCTGGCTATTATCAATACAACTAAACAACTGAGATACCAAGTTTATTACCTAACCGCTTACAGTTTAGGTTTACGTTTATCTGAAGCGCTTAATCTCACCATTGCCGATATCGACAGTACTTTGATGCAAGTCCATATACGTGCAGCCAAAAATAATAAAGACCGTTTTGTGCCATTACCTCATGCTACTTTACTGGCCCTGAGACATTATTGGGCCACTCATCATCACCCTAAATTGATTTTCCCTGGCGGTAAGCCGCCTCATATTCGTCAAGGTCAGACAATGGTGATGGATAAAGGTGGCGTACAAAAAACCATAAAAATTGTGGCCCGTGAATGTGGCATTTACAAAAATGTCCATGTGCATACACTGCGTCACTCCATTGCTACGCATATGATCGAACAAGGGTTAAGCTTACGCGTCGTTCAAGTTTTTCTGGGCCATGCTTGCCCTAAAACCACGGCTAACTATGTCAAAATGACTGAAATCAATTCTCAAAAGAGTATTGATATGCTCAATTCTTTACTCAATCAATTTGATATTCATTGGCAGGAGTAAGGTATGTTTTCTCTTACATCTTTAGCTAAGCGGTATCAGTCTCAATTTGAGCAGCAATATGCGCAACAGCTCTCGCCTTTGCATCGTCGAGCATTAGATAAAATCATTCAGTGTCATACACCACAAGCCGGTGCCATCTTATATCATTGCGAACACTGTCAATACAGCCCCACTTTTTATCCCAGTTGTGGTCATCGCCATTGTCCAAGTTGTCAGCATACTGCCAATATGGGTTGGCTTAACCATCAGCAACAAAAGCTGTTACCCGTTGATTACTTCCTGATCACCTTTACGGTGCCATATCAGCTACGGCAATTTATATTCACCCATCAAAAATGGGCATACCAAACCTTGTTCTAAGCAAGTACAGCCACTTTAAAATCGTTCTTTAAGCATGATCAACAACTGGGCCAGCAGTGTGGTTTTACATCTGTGTTGCACACCCATTCGCGCAAACTCCTGTTTCATCCACATATTCATGTGATAACGCCAAATTGTAGTGTTAATAAACAGCACAGTTGTTGTTTGAAAAAAAAAGGGAAATACTTATTTAATGCGATTAACTTATCAAAAGTATTTCGTGGAGAATTTTGTAAACGTTTATATGCTAAAGGCTATCATTTACCATCAGCAACGCCTGTTAAATGGCGTGTTGATTGTGAAAAAGTAGGTAGAGGTGAATATGCTTTTACTTATTTAGCGCGCTATCTATATCGCGGTGTGATCAGCGAAAAAAATATAGTGGCAGTGAAAGATGATAAGGTCACCTTTAAGTATAAAGACAGCGAGACCAAGTGCGATAAAATGATAACAGAACCCGTATGTGAGTTTTTATGGCGTGTATTGCAGCATGTCCTGCCAAAAGGATTTCGCCGTGCTCGT
>NZ_NQMR01000335.1 GCF_002276045.1 Pseudoalteromonas sp. NBT06-2
TCGTTATAAGCCTTAAAAAGACAATACTCAGATGATGCGTGCAAACGTAGAATATACCCTGCCTGAAACAAAATAAAAGCAACTCGATTTAAGGTTTTAAGCACAGAATAAATAAAAATTTGACTAGAAATGAATTTATTTAATGAAATTAAAACTTACCGAGAATTGCTGAATCTTTAGCCTCGCCATGTAATGATCAGTCACAAAATGCGATACTAGCAAAATTGAATTTTTAAAAGACTAGAAACGAGTATAAATATGTTCCTTAAAATATCTTTATGTGCTTTATCTTTATTAAGCATAAATGCCTTTGCAGCGCCATTAACCATAGAAGAAAGCCGCATTGAACAAGCAACGAAAATAATGCCCGATGTACTTTCTACTTTTATAAATGATATCAATGATTTTGAAAAAAAGTGGTTAAAGGTTGATAATTATTTTAAAGCAGAAAAATTGGTATCTCTTTATTCAGATAATATGTGGGTAAAAGCAAAAAAACAAATCATCTCAAGTAATAGCTTTGATGATCGTCCTTTATATTGGACTAGACTACTGAGTAGTAAAGTTTTAAGAGAAAAATCACCAGCTTTTGAAATGACCAAATCACAAAAAATCACGTTACTAGATATTTTAGAGCAAGGCTCAAGAGGGCGAACAGAACTAAATTATACAAAAGGCACAATGAAAAAGATTTTATTGACTGGTTTTGACCCTTTCTTATTGGATAAAAATATTAATCAGAGTAACCCTTCAGGTGTTGCCGCACTTTTGATGGATGGTCAAATAATTCAATATAATGGCATTACAGCTGAAATAAATACAGTAATGATACCAGTGCGTTACGAAGATTTTGATAAAGGTACTATAGAAGCATTATTAGCGCCCTATTACGCACTGAACAATGTCGATATGATAGTCACAGTTAGCATGGGCCGAAAAGAGTTTGATCTTGAACGTTTTCCAGGAAAACGCCGCAGTGTAACTGCACCAGATAATTTAAATGTTTTATCTGGTGGAACAAAAACAAGCCCTGTAATTTCACAACTACATGATCGCCCTTTACCAGGTAATGAGTTTGTTGAATTTAGTTTGCCAGTAAAAGCAATGCAACTAGCAAATGGACCTTATAAGATTATAGATAATAATAAAATAACAACATTAGATAAAACTTTTAAAGCAAAGAGTATTACAGAACTTAAAAATCAAACTGCAGTAAGTGGCTCTGGCGGTGGTTATTTATCAAATGAAATATCTTATCGTAGTATCCGATTAAGAAATCAGCTCAAATCTGATATCCCAACAGGACATATTCATACCCCAAGGATCCAACAATTTGAACCTGAGGTTGAAAAGAAAATTATTATGCAAATTAACTCAATGTTAGAACATTCATTAATTGCACTTTAATAATACACAGGCTGAAAATCAGAGCATTTTCAGTCTTTTTATTTTAAATACTACAGCCTTAATTTTTTGTGAGAGCCATCACATAATGGTGCAGATTTAGTAGATTTACAATTACAAAAATAAACTATTTCTGTTTTTTCAGACTTATAAAATAGCGGCTTAAATTCAATTTCACCATGAGAACCCTACTCGATGTATCACTTTAGCCAGTAAATTTTAAAGTATTTTTAATGCTTTTTGTAAATTCCAGTATGTTATTGCATAAATGACCTCATAATTACAGAATCATCGCACGGTTTGCCAATATATAGCGCACGCT
>NZ_NQMR01000336.1 GCF_002276045.1 Pseudoalteromonas sp. NBT06-2
CCTCTTAGTAAGGCGTTATATTTCAGGGAAAGGTTAGTGAAAATATTCACATTTAGTTTACTCATTTTTGCTTTTAACCTGCAAGCTGAAGACATTGTGTTTATCGGTTCGCCTTATTCAGTTGTTGAAAGTGAAAAATCATGCGACAAATTCGTTGAAAGTGGTATTTGTATGGATGCAGCCTTTGAATTGAAATACAACGTGATTGAGTGGTTTAACACTTCAAAAGAACCCGAGACAATTGAATTCATCGGATTTACTCACTCTACAGGTTTACCCAAGTACACATCTTTTAACTATGCCTTAATTCATTTAAAAAAAGTTAGAGGCCACTATTTAGTAAAGGGGGTAAAACCAATCGTAGAGTTGGGTGATGAATACATTATTTGTGTTAATGAACAGGTCAGATATAAAGAACAATGTTCTAAAACACAGACAATAAAAGACTATTTAGGCTCGTTGTAACTGAAATATAACAAGAATTTAAAGTGGGACTGCTAACAGTTTGCTCGGTTTCGCTTCGCTACACATTTTAGCAAACTGGT
>NZ_NQMR01000337.1 GCF_002276045.1 Pseudoalteromonas sp. NBT06-2
GGTTTCAGCCCCTTAAATGGGCGTTATGTTTTCAAAAGAGGAAGTTATGAATAAAATATCACTACTACTAATATTGCTATTTGTACCAATGTTGGGTCATGCTGGATGGACAAAAAACTGGGGGAAAATTACACAAGTGATGTCTCATGACGGTATTCATATAATTTACACTACTATTCCTGACAAAACTTGTGACCAAAGCGGTAACTTTTGGTGGCCCAAAGATGACCCTGATTCTAGTGATATGTACTCAATGGCGCTTGCGGCATTCATGGCAGGTAAAGAAGTTCTGCTTGTTCACGATGAGAACAATCAAGAATGCAAATTCGGTCACATATCTAAAGCGACCCATATGAGGATTAGATAAAACATAACCAGGCCGTCAAAGGGACGCGCTGAAAACGCGCTCCCATTACGGCAACGTTAGTTTTACAAGGAGAGTATGTGCGTATTTTGAAAGTTAGTTTATTAATTATATTATTTTCCTTTATTTCTTCATTTCTATTTTTTAAAAAAGAAGCAATAGCATGTGAAGCTATAAACTTTACAAATTTTGAAGAGATACACTCCGATGTGTATGCGGACCCTAGCGTAGCTAGCGAACAACGAACGTTACTTTTAGATTCAATCGATAAGGCTTACAGCAGAGTAAACCAAATATATGGCGAGATAAACTCTTCTCCTCGATTGATTGTGACAAATAATCTTGAATATAAAAAATTTGGACTTAACCCTACAGGTATGCAAAATTCTGGCTTTTTTAGAGAGTGTATATTCTTAGGTCCAAAGGGAATGAACGTTGACGTTATAGCTCATGAGTTAGTGCATGCTGAAGTTAGACATAGAACTAATATTTTTACTGAACTCACAAAATTGCCAGCTTGGTTTATTGAAGGTACGGGCATAAAAGTTGATTATAGAGCTCCATTTTTAATAGAAAATATTAATGTTTCACAAAAAGAATTAGAGCAAATTAAATCAGTGTTTTTTCTTCGTGACTTCCCAAATACAAGTGTTAAATCGTATCAAGCCTCAAGAGTTGCAATTGAAAATTTAGATCCAAAATTTTTATATTCTGGATTAGAGCGATTAGACAATGGTGAAAGCTTCGAAGAAGTTTTTGGAATGTTAAAACTAATAAACAAGGATAGGTCGCAATAAACAAGGATAGGTCGCGCG
>NZ_NQMR01000338.1 GCF_002276045.1 Pseudoalteromonas sp. NBT06-2
ATCCAATTAGCTTGGGCTATTTCTATGTGGTTATCATTTAAATAGGTATGTTGATCTGTTTTAATATAACTGAGTTTTAACTCTTTAATAGGCGGTGTTTTTGTTTTGGAAATGATCACAAAACCTAAATGGCTCACCATATAAATTTTATCACCTGAGTAAATAACTCCCCCAGGTGCAAAACTATGCTTACCTGTTCTGGCCATCAGCTGTGTATAGTTTTTGTCATTTAAAAAATGTACACCATTACTGGTTGTTAAATAAAGTTTATCACCCGCTATCAATTCTTTAATGTACAAAGGTGAAGGTAAGCTTTCCCACTTACCCTGTTTAAATTCAAATAAACCTTCACCGTAACTTGCTGCAAATAGGCGATCTTTAACCATAGCAACATCAGATATTACTGTACCTTCCAATGCTAATTCGCCACCTTTATCTACTTGCATCCATAAGCCTTTTGCTGTGGCTATATGCAAACGTTTATTAATTTTTCTTACTTGTAAAATTTCTCGTGAGGGTAATGTTGCGTTTATTTCGGTCACATCAATTTGATTGAATTGAGCATCAAAGATTTGAACGCCATATCTATCATTACCAATATATAAAAGCCCATCAATGACATTTGCAGAAATAATATAATCTACTGACAAGCGGGTGGTTAGGGTTTTACTTGTTAAATTAACTGCATAAGCTCCCTTACTGGTACTAATAATTGCATGATCATTAAATTGCACGATATTTTGTACAGTGTAATCTTCAATTGGCATTATTTCATCAAGCCAAGGGATAGTAGAAGTTTTCCCATTTTCATACTGATAAACACCAATCCGAGTACCTATCCAATAAGTATTATTAACTAAACCAAAAACATTATATTTAGAATTAAAGTTAAAAGGTTCAAATTTAATATTAGTATCTAATATATGAAAATTGGTCATACCTAACATCCATATTTTGTCTTCTTTATCTATATAGATATCATTAAAAATTTCATCATTGATACCAAACTTATACTGTCCTGCTTCAAGACCAATAGTAGAATATTTTTTAATAATATTATTATCTACAAAATAGATATGATGTGCATCAGCAGCTGTTAAATGACGTGGATTTTTAAAGGTATCGTCATAACGGAACTGTTCTTGTTGGTAGTCATAAAACACCATTACATTATCTCTGCGATAAACTACGCCATCAGGTGTTGCCTGTATTTCACCATTTATAATGATTTGTGGTTCAAT
>NZ_NQMR01000339.1 GCF_002276045.1 Pseudoalteromonas sp. NBT06-2
CTGTATTTCACCATTTATAATGATTTGTGGTTCAATGAGTCGTGTACTCTTTTCAACCAATAAATAGGCTCCTTTGGAAGTTAAAACATAACTTTTATCTTTATAAGCTGATATTGATAATACACGACCATTTATTGCATGGTGATGAGTTGTCTTTTTTGAATCAAAATCAAATGAATACAATTTACCATCAGACTTCATCAATAGCTGCGAAACATTAAATGCTAGTTCAGTTGCATATACATCAGTTATTTGTTTTGCACTTTGTGTCGTTAAATTTAATTGCCATACACCTTTTTCACTATATGCAATATACAGAGTATTTTCTTTTGAATTAAAGACTAAATCCTTACTCCAAGCATTAGGTAGCTCAGTTATATCCGACAATTTTAAATAATGATTACCATC
>NZ_NQMR01000034.1 GCF_002276045.1 Pseudoalteromonas sp. NBT06-2
GTAAGATGTGTCGTTAACATTCTCAACAAATATCTTATAACAACGCAGTTGGCCGCTTATCTTTTTGCTCTAAGAGAGTTTGGGTAGAAAACGATTACTGCGTTATAATTCATAATCAGGGAATTACCTTGAATTATAAATCATGCCTTGTACTCGTATCCTACCCAAGCTCTGAAACCTGAATTTCCAAGTAGCTTGGGTATATACCCAAGCCACTTGATAATGCTTGTTTCAGAATTTATCAGGTGAGTTAGCACAAGGCACATCATTTTAGGAATGCTTATTGCCTTTCAAACTGATGTAACGTAGTGATTACTTATCTGATAAATTCCCTACGGGCGGGTTTTAAATGGTCAACTACCGCGTTATTTATGCTGATAAGGGAATAACCATTACCAGCAATAAATGTCTTGTATTTGACCATTTAAACTCCCGCTGAAATCATGCATTTCCAAGTAGCTTGGGTATAGTACTGAGAAATAATATTATGGTTCTAGTTTTTTTTGATAACAAAGAGCCCAGTAAGTTACTGGGCTCTTTATATACTTAATATGCTTTTGGCTCAAGTAAATGAGCAAAATATTAGTAAATATTACATACTAAACAACGTGCGTATACTGCATTTGGATCATTGTAGTCTTTTAGTGAACTGAACTCAGATTGTAGCTTGTAAAATACAGAGCTAATTTGGCTTTGCAGACCGGCTTCAAACACATCATTATTTTGCTCAATATTTAAAAAGCTTTGAACATGTGCATTACTTAATAGCTCTTGAATAAATTTATCTTTTGTAGATAAATCTTGCTCAACGGTAATAACATCGTAATGCTTAAGGCTAGCAAGTTTTGCCGCAGCTTCAATTGCATCTTGCTTATTACCTAACTTATCAATTAAGCCTAGCTCTTTCGCTTTTCTTGCAATCCATACGCGTCCTTGTGCAATCGCATCAACTTCTTCAATTGATAAACCACGGGCTTTAGCTACGATAGTTAAAAACCTTTCATATCCACGTTCAATGCTCATTTGTATCATTTCACCAAGCTGTGGGTTTAACTCTCTCATTGGAGAAAAACCTGCCATTTCTGTTGTTGAAACACCATCAGAGTAGACTCCTAATTTAGCGAGTGATTTGTCAAATGTCATTACAGTACCAAATATACCAATTGAACCCGTAATTGTGCTTGGTGCCGCCCAAATTTCATTTGCAGCAGATGCTATCCAATAACCACCAGAAGCTGCAACAGAACTCATAGAAGCAATAACTGGTTTACCAGCATCTTTTAATGCTAAAACTTCGGCACGAATGACTTCAGAAGCAAACATACTACCGCCACCTGAATCGATACGTAATACAACAGCTTTCACTTTTTCGTCTAAACGAGCTTTGCGAAGTAATGCTGCTGTTGAGTCGCCGCCAATTTGACCAGCTTTACGTTTACCATCAACAATATTACCTTTAGCGACAACCACAGCAACTTTATCAGTTAATGGATTAACGAATGAAGTTGGTGGTTTAATAGTCGTTAAGTAGTTTGTAAGTGAAATGCGTTTAAAGCTTTTACCTTTGATATCTTTACCTACTAACGCAATGAGCTGCTGACGAACTTCTTCTTTGGTTTTTAAAGAATCTACCCAGCCATTATCGAGTGCATATTGACCAGAATCACCGTTTGCTGTTTTGAACTTAGCTAAAAAATCATCCATTTTTTCATCAAAGTTTTGGACATCAAAACCACGAAGGGTAGCGATATCAGTTTTGTACTCAGACCATAATGCACCTAGCCAAGCTTGTGCAGAAGACTTCGCTGGTTCAGACATGTTATTTCTGATAAAAGGTTCAACTGCTGATTTATAAGTACCTACCCTGAAAATGTGCTGGGTAACTGATAGCTTTTCTATCGCATCTTTAAAGTACATAGGATACATAGCATAACCCTCTACACCCATCCAACCATAAGGATGCATAGTTACTTCATCAGCATGTGCTGCTAAATAATACTGGGCTTGAGAATAATAATCTCCAGTAGCAATGATTTGTTTTTCTGTTGCTTTAAATCGGTTTAAAGCATCGCTCACTTCTTTTAACTTATTTAAATGGGCATTACGCATATTACGTAAATCTAGCACCATTATTTTAATGCGCTCATCTTTGGCGGCGCTATCAATAACATTGATGATATCATCTAATAATATCTCAGGTGGCTCATCGCTTTTACCCATAGAATCACTGACTGCAGCTTCAAATGGGTCAACATACTTTTTTTGCTCGACTATGAAGCCTGATATGTTTAATACCAGTGCAGAGCCTGGCTCTATAATAATGTCATCTTCATCTGATCCTAATGCAATAACAACTGCAATAACGATAAATAAAAATAAAAAATTAACGATGAGTCGTCTGGAAAAATTTAATGTATCCCATAACCCAATAAAAAACTTCTTAATCAAAATTAAATCCTTAAATGATGAGTATTTATAAAATGTAAAGCTATTTTTAATATAGTACCGTATTTCTTAGACAAACTTAAATTAAAATAGTTACGAATTGTTTATCTTGTAAGTTCTTTAAAAAATCGTTACTGTGCAATCAGGTATGACCAGTTAAAAGAAGCGAAATGTTAGAACAAAAACTAAAACTAAAAAATAATGAGCTTAAAAACCGTTTAGTAATGGGGTCGATGCACACCGGATTAGAAGAAGGTTTGCGTAACCATAGTAAACTGCGTGCTTTTTATGAAGCCCGTGCTAAAGGTGGGGTAGGGCTAATTATAACAGGTGGATATAGCCCAAATTTAAGAGGGAAACTCACGCCGTTCTCATCATCGTTTAACTCTTGGATAGATGTATTAAAACATAAATCTATCACCCAAGCCGTGCATAAACACGATGGTAAAATTTGCTTACAGTTATTACATGCTGGTCGTTATGCTTACCACCCACTAAATACTGCGCCAAGCGCAATTAAAGCACCAATCAACCCATTTAAACCAAAAAAAATGTCAAAAAGTGCTATTCAATCTACGATTAAATCATTTGCACGTTCGGCATTTTTGGCAGAAAAAGCCGGGTATGATGGTGTCGAAATCATGGGCTCAGAAGGTTATTTGATCAATGAATTTATGGCACCACGCACAAATAAAAGAAAAGATGAGTGGGGCGGGACACCTGAAAATCGTATGCGCTTTGCGTGTGAAGTAGTTAAAGCCGTGCGTAGTGTTGTATCTAAAAAGTTTATGATTATATTTAGACTCTCAATGCTAGATTTAGTTGATGATGGTTCAAGTATTTATGAAGTTGAACAACAAGCTAAATCGCTTGAAAAAGCAGGTGTTGATATATTTAATACAGGCATAGGTTGGCATGAAGCACGTGTACCAACAATTGCGAGTATGGTGCCCCAAGGTGCATTTAAACGTTCTTCTGAGCAACTAAAAAATATGGTATCTGCGCCTGTTATAGCAGTAAACCGGATCAATACACCAGATATTGCCAATCAAATATTAAACGAAAACCAAGCTGATTTAATTTCTATGGCGAGACCGTTATTAGCAGATCCCGACTTTTTTGTGAAATATCAACAAAAACAAAGCGATAATATTAATATTTGTATTGCCTGTAATCAGGGTTGTTTAGATAATGTATTTAAAGGTAAAAGAGCGACCTGTTTAGTTAATCCACAAGCAGGTTATGAGTTAGAGTACGCAATTGAAAAAGCACCTAAATCTAAAGCAGTATTAGTTGTAGGGGCAGGGCCTGCTGGTATGGCTTGTGCGTGTTATCTAGCTAAGCGCGGCCATAAAGTCACTTTAATTGAAAAATCTTCAGGTATGGGAGGCCAATTTAATTTAGCAATGCGTGTACCAGGTAAAGAAGATTTTAATTACACATTAACTTACTTTAAAAGTGAACTGGCAAGACTAAAAGTTAACATAGAATTAAAGACGGCTTTTGATCCAGATATGAAATCAAAGTATGACGACATTGTATTTTCAACAGGTGTTAGTCCAAGACTTGCAAATATTGAATGTAGTGATGATAAACGTATTTTAGCTTATGATGAAGTGATCAGAGGTGAAGTTGAAGTTGGTAAGCGGGTTGCAATATTAGGCGCAGGCGGTATTGGTTTTGATATGGTTGCATTTTTAGCTGAACCTGCAAATAAATCTATCGATGAATTTCAATCACAATGGGGCATTGAAACTGAGCAATCAAATCACCAAGAGCAAGATAAATTATATATGTTAAAACGTAGTCCTGGCCGTTTTGGTTCAGAGCTTGGTAAAACAACAGGTTGGATCCACAGACAGGTCGCAAAACAACAAAAAGTTGAACAAATATCAGATTGTTCTTATGTAAGCTTCAGTAATAAAGGCTTGGAAATAAAAGAAAATGAAATAACGCGTTTTCTTGATGTAGATACTGTTATTGCGTGTATAGGTCAAGTGTCGAATACAAAAAATTATGATGCCGAAAAAGAGAATTCAAACGTGCATGTGATTGGTGGAGCGAAGTTAGCACAAGCCATTGATGCTAAAAGGGCCATATTTGAAGCATTAGAAGTTGCACGACGTATTTAAACGTAAAAAATAAAAAAACTTCAAAAGACCACTAATCTTGATTTAGTGGTTTTTTTTATTTAAGTTGAAATAAAAAATACTTAAACGTGGTCTTGGTTAAATGCTATTTCAAAATTAAGATAGAAAACGACAAGGTTCTAAATATGCTTCAAAAAGTAATTCAATTTTATAATACCTCAATAAATAAAACGCAAATTGCATCAGGTATAGCACCCTTATTATTTAGGTTAATCTTAGCCCCCGTGATGATCATTGCAGGGTATAATAAACTTGGTATAAGCGGTGAATGGAGTGGATTTATTAATGCAATTACCGCTGATGCTAATATTGTAACTTGGTTTGGTAATACTCAATGGGGTTTAGGTTTACCATTTCCTGACTTACTTGCTTTTTTTGCTGGTTGGAGTGAATTTCTAGGAGGTTGGTTTTTACTTGTCGGTTTATTCACTCGAATTGCCGCAATCCCACTTATGGTCACCATGTTTATAGCCGTAACAACGGTTCATTGGAGCAATGGTTGGTTTGCTGTTACGCCAACTAACCCAGATACAAGTGCTGCTAAAGTTTTAACGTGGTTACAGATCCCAGGTGCCCAGAAAAGCTTACAAAATAGTATTGCTACCAAAAAGCGTTTGGATAAAATTAAGGAAGTGGTGAATGAAAATGGCTTCACTGAATATTTATATGAAAAAGGCAGACCGGTTATTCTAAACAATGGTATTGAATTTTCAGCTACTTACTTTGTTATGTTATTGAGTTTATTTTTTACAGGAGGTGGTCGTATAACCAGTATTGATTATTGGCTTACTCGTAACAGTAAAAGAACGAAATAACTGCATAAGTTCCTTTAACTTTGTTATTCTCATTTTATCTAAATGAATTTAATGTGAAATAACAAAGTTATGAATGCAATTGATCTACTTTTAAATCGCCAGTCAGATAGTAAACTTCAATCCCCTGGACCTACAAAAAAACAACTAAATATCATTCAACAAGCTGCATTAAAAGTACCTGATCATGGTGCTTTAAAACCATGGGAATTTATTATTGTTGAAGGTGATAAACGCCATGTTTTAGGTGAAATATATTATCAGTCAGCGATAAAAAACTTAAACCCAGACATTCCTGCAGATGCAAAAATGATAGAAAGATCAAAAGAAATGCCCTTGCGTGCACCTATGATCATTATTGCCATAGCTAAATATAAAGAGCATTTAAAAGTACCGAGAATTGAACAAGTACAATCAGCAGGCTGTGCTGTAATGGCGATGCAACAAGCTGCTTTTGCACAAGGTCTTGCCGGCGTTTGGAGAACAGGAGTATATGCCAGTTGCCAACATGTAAAATCTGCTTTAGGTTTAAATGAATTAGATGAAATTGTCGGCTATTTGTATCTAGGATCAGCAGCTAATGATTTTGCTAAACCTCATAGAAACGAAATCAGTGAATTTTTCTCAGAACTGAAATAATACTAGTCTATTTAATATGTGCTTATTCTAAATTATCTAAATATTCAATAACGGCTTTCTTTAATGGATGAAAGTACTTAATTATAAGCTATATACCTATGTAGCATGGATATAAACCAGTGCTCTTGAAAATTTATATTTGAGCATTAATTTAAAATAATCGGTACAACTAAACTCAATAAGTGATAAGAATAAATAACATGATAAAAATTATTAAATCCCATATTTTGATGGGTATCTTTTTTGCTACCATAGTGTATTTATTTGGCAGTTCATTCGAACTTGCCCATGAAATAACCTTAACACTAACCATTACATGTTTAACGGGTTATTGGTGGGTTACTGAGGCCTTACCCATTCCATTAACCTCCCTGTTACCTATCGCTTCCTTTCCTCTAGTGGGGGTCTTAACTCATAAACAAGCAGCTAGCTCAATAGGTAGTCATGTCATTTTATTATTAATGGGGGCATTCATGCTTGCAGTTGCGATAGAGCAATCTCAAGTGCATAAGCGAGTTGCTTTTATGATTATAAATAAAATTGGTGGGGGCAGTGCTTCCCGAATTTTATTTGCGGTGATGACAACAAGTGCAATTTTATCTATGTGGATTTCAAATACAGCAACAGTGGTTGCTTTATTGCCTGTGGTTATTGCTTTGTGTGCAAATACGAATAATACAAAGTTTAAAATCGCATTATTGTTGGGATTAGCATATTCAGCTTCAATCGGCGGAATAGGAACGATTATTGGCACACCACCGAACTTAATTTTTGCTTCAGTTTATGAGCAATTCTCTCAAACAGAGTATGGTTTTATTCGGTGGATGAAAATAGCAGTTCCTATTGTTGTAATTTCGATTCCATTAGTCGCATTATGGCTTGGTCGTAATATAAAACTTAATGCAGCCATAGAGTTACCTGATATGGGAAAATGGCAAGTAGCTGAAAAACGCGTATTAGCTATTTTTTCAATTGTAGCGCTAGCTTGGATCTTTAGAAAAGAACCTTTTGGCGGTTGGTCTGGTTTAATGGGTAATAATACAATTGGGGATTCAAGTATTGCACTGTTAGGTGTCATTGCAATGGCATTAACTCCAAATGGCAAAGGTAAAAAATTACTTGAGTGGGAAAAAGCAAAAAATATTCCTTGGGGCATGTTATTACTTTTTGCTGGCGGTATTTGTATTGCAAAGGCATTTGTAAGTAGTGGTTTAAGTGAAATGTTAGGGCAGTTCTTAGTGAGTCTTGGCACATTACCCTTATTAGTTATGTTATTTACATTATGTATTTCAGTATCATTTTTAACAGAGATCACTTCAAATACAGCCACAGCAACACTTTTAATGCCTGTGATTGCTTCTGCAGCGATTGCGTTAGGCTTACCTATAGAATTGTTGATGATACCTGTGGTAATTAGCTGCTCTTGTGCATTTTGTTTACCTGTTGCAACTGCACCTAATTCTATTGTATTTGCAAGTGGTGAAATTAAGGTGATTGATATGGTAAAACAAGGCGTAGTACTCAATGTGTTATTAGCTACTATCATTAGCTTAGTATGTTATTATTTAATAGGTTAGCTAAAAAAGGAACATTCAAGAAAACATCAGTTCGATGGTTTTTTATTCTTGTTAATTTTGGTATGGTTATTCAGTACAAAGCAAAATAGCTTTGACATCATTTTAATTAAAACAATAATAAGAATAAAAAGAGGCACGCGAAAGTGAATCATTTATTTTATCGCGAAAAAGAAACTTGGTGGCAATGGTTAGTTTGGGGTGTATTTGGTGCTTTAGTAACATATTACATTGCCACAACAACACAAAGTAAAGAATATATTTTTTGCTCTTTGTTTAGCGTGATCGCTTTATTAACATGGCGAATGCATTTTACCAAACGTTTTGGTTTTATACGTGGGTTTAAAATCAGTTTTTTTGTATTTTGTTTTAGTAGTCTGCCGCTTATTTTAACTAAACCAACCAAACAAATAATATTTGGTGATGTAGATTTAACTTTTGCTTTATTACTTGCTGCAATAGTGGGTGTTATTTTGAGTTTAGTAAGCTCATTTATAGCTAAATCACCAAAACAATATTATTAAATGATGTTTTTATATACTAAATGATTTAAAAAACAGCGGTTAAAGTGAATTATGTAATTAGTGCTTTACAATAATTTATTAAGTGACTATTATGCGCCCCACAGCGGAGAGATGGCAGAGTGGTCGAATGCACCGGTCTTGAAAACCGGCATGGGTTTATAGCCCATCTAGGGTTCAAATCCCTATCTCTCCGCCAACTAATTTTAGTATATTTTCCTATAGAACATAGTTTAATTATTCCACCAGATGAATCTCTTCCTTTATTAAACACGCCAGCCTCAGCAAAACCTAGCACAATATAAAGATTAATTGCGTTGATCGTTCCAACGCCCTCTAACTTTAATCGCTTTTTACAATCTGGATGTGCGCTAACTGATTTCTCTAAACAACTATCATAACTATGAACCGCGTCAATCAATACGGTTAATAGCCCTTTCGCGGTATGAATTGCAGCTCGAAATTCTGCTGACAAATCATTTTTGGCATCTTCTAATATACCTTCTATCGCGGATATGATGCCAGCCTTGCGATTAGACATACGAATATTCAACTCCAATAACAAAGAGATTAAGAGGCTCTTTGTTGTTTTATCGCTAACTCTCTTAACCGTTTTATTGATTGTAATTGTTGTTGCTCAACGGTATTTTCACCAATAAACGTTATACCAATACAAATAAATAATTACTCAATTTAAATATTCTAATAACATCGTTGCTTTGAATCCTAATAGCCTGCTATATCTTAAGTCGCGCTAGGATTCAATACATAAAAGACAGTTCAACTTACAGTTAGATTTTTTATTCTAATAAAATAATTGTCAGATCTTTTATAATAGATTATTGTATATTAATCTTCTAATCCCTTAATACTTAATAATAAAACTACAACGTTAATCGATGTTTTTTTTGTATTTTCTACGTAAAGGAATAGTCATGAAATCAAAATTACATAAAGAATCAAAAATACTTATTTTGGATGATGATCCTTTAGTTGCCGAGTTTACTTCAGTAACATTAACAGATATGGGATTTATGAAAATAAATATTTTTTGTTATGTAAAGCCATTTATTGAGTGTGTCCGTTTATCAACAGTGGATTTACTTTTTATCGATATAAATTTATATGACATGGATGGTTTGGTATTGTTAGGGTGGATCAAAGCCCTACAACCAGAATCAAAAGTAGTCATGTTTTCAGGTGATACGCGGGGAGGATTAGTAAAAGAAGCTTGCCAGTTAGGTGCTGATGGTTTCTTATCTAAGTTTGAATTAGATAAAAATATACGCCAACTGCTCAATAAATGGAATGTAAACTACCCGTTAATATAAGGTGAGTTTTATGAGCGGGTTTAAAAGTAAAAAGAGCGTTATAATAGCAATCTTTCATTCGTATAAAAAGTTGAATTAATAAACCAGCTTAGATAGCAGATCTTTGAACCTATAAAATTCTACAGGTTCACCAGAATTTGGCAGGTATATAAACTCTGTAAAATAGATCTGAATCAAGTTATATTTTTTTTTCTGATAAATACCTTGTGTATTGTCATAAAATGACATAATAATAACTTAAGCTTTTGGCTATTAAAGAAATTTTTAAATAGTAATACTTTTTTATGTAATTGCAGTAACAATAAAAGGATTTTTTGTGGATACACTACTTTTAATAGATGATGATAATGAGTTTGCTCAATTTTTTTGCATCGCTGTTGAAAGTAAAGGTTCGCAATGTCAGGTTTTATCTCATTCAAAAAAAATTATTGATTATGAGTTGTCAGGGATAGACCATATTGTTATTGACTTAGTGATGCCAGACCTCGATGGCTTACAAATATTGCGTTTTCTCAAAAATGTAAACTACTCCGGTTATATTTCAGTTACTTCAGGACAAGATCAATCATTACTTGAATCAGCTCGAGAGATATGTAAATTACATGAATTAAAGTTTCATTCGGTTTTAAAAAAACCATTTGACTTAATTTCTATCGATAATCTTTTTACGACACTCCCTGTTAAAACACTTTTCAAAAAAAAACAAAAATTAAATAATGTTAGCGATAAAGAAATAGCCAAACAGCTTCCACTTGCCATTAAAAATCAAAATTTAGAAGTTTATTTTCAACCTAAAATCAACCTTGTTAACAGTAAAGTAGAAGGCTTTGAAGCTTTAGCCAGATGGCAGTTAAATGAAACTTATATTGAGCCAACTCGCTTCATTGCTCTAGCTGAAAGCTTGGGTCTGATTGGTCAATTAACTGAAGTTATAGTGGAAAAAAGTTTGAATTCATTTTCACTATTACTGCAAAAAGTTAGTGATGTAAGTATATCGATCAACTTTTCTGCTCTTGACTTAAGTCGGAATGATTTACCCGACTTATTAAGAAGCAAAATTGATAAATATCGTATACCCAGTGAACTCGTTACTTTAGAAATTACTGAAACAGTTTTTTTACAGAAAAGTACGCTATCGCTAGAAGTGTTAACACGTTTAAGACTTATGGGCTTTAAATTATCCATTGACGACTTCGGTACAGGTTATGCTTCAGTAAATATGCTACAAAATGGACCCTTTACAGAATTAAAAATAGATCGCTCATTTATAAGCGGTTTACATAATAATAAACAGGATAGGATTATTGTTCAATCAATTATTCAAATGGCTAATCAACTTAATATAAGCATCGTTGCCGAAGGTATTGAAGATCAAAATACTTTAACTCAATTATTGGCAATGAATTGTCAAATAGGTCAAGGCTATTTTTTTAGCCGACCTATGTCACATAATGAAACCAGTATTTGGTTAGACAATAAGCTACTCAAATTAAATAGTACTACTACATAACATATTATTTAATTATCATAGATACCAAAATAAGGAAAATCATGACAAGTTATCAAGAGTTAGGTAAAATTTTCAGTAAAAATAATAGAGAAATTATTACGCTCTGGTTAAATGAAATAACAACAAAAATTAATTCAGAACGCATAACTGAAGAAAAAGATTGTAAGTTATTAATAGAGTGTATAGAAGAATGTTTTTTAGTACCACCCACAGACTTACTTGGCGTCGAAGAACAAGTATATAATTCAGAACAATTCAAGCGACTAAAAAAAGAACTCCAGTCGTTTGCTGCTTACAGGGCATTAAACGGCTATACACCGACACAAACAGCTAACTACTTGCTTACTTTTAAAAAGATTATTTATGATCTGATATATCAAAAACACTCAGATACTTCACCTCGAACAATAATTGATTTTAATAATTTTATTGATTATTTAGTCGTGATTAGTTTTCAGTTTTACACTGACTCTAGAGACGAAATTATCAACTCACAAGCTTATGCTTTAGAGCATGATACACCTATAGTTAAAATTTCAAAAAAGACCTTGTTGATGCCATTAATGGGTATTATTGACACTATTAAAGCACAGAAAATAATTGAAGGATTATTAGAAGCCGCTGTAGAACATCAAGCTGAATTTGTAATTGTTGATATGACCGCAGTACCGACTTTTGACACTCATGTTGCTAATAATATTTTAAAAACCATTCTGGCTGCAAAGATGGTTGGGACTCAGGTTATTTTGTCGGGGATTAGCCCTGATGCTGCCTTAACCATTGTTAAATTAGGTGTTGATCTAGGTCATGTTGAAACATTCAATACCTTAGAAAATGCAATAGCGTATAGTATAAAAAGTTAATAATAATACTAATTAAGAGATAAAAAATGAATATAATTCGAGATACAAAATGAATATAATTCCCATTTTGCAGTTGCAGTCTAATTTAATAGCTTCGATTCAAACGGAATTAACTGATGAGCAAGCATTGGCATTTCAATCAGAATTATTGGAAAAAAACAGTGCATTAAATACCAAAGGCATCATTATCGATGTTTCAATGCTAGATGTTATTGATTCATATATGGCTAAGGTGCTAACAGATTTAGCTAAAATGATAAAATTACAGGGGTCTAAAGCTGTATTATCTGGTGTGCAACCTGCAGTCGCATCTACGTTAGTTGATATGGGGATGAAATTAAATAGTATTGAAACTTTTTTATCACTTGATAGTGCATTCTTGTATTTAACTAAAGAGCAGTCTGGTAAAACTAAAAAATAATACTATGTTTATTTCTAGCATTAAAACAAGGGTTCTTGATGTGTTTGATGAAACAATACCAATTAAAGCAACAAAAGATATTGTGATAGTCCGTCAGAAGGGACGAGAACTGGCAATTCTATATTCATTTTCAAAAGCAGAGCAAACTCGTTTTGCGACTGCATTGTCTGAATTAACTCGAAATGTTTTAACTTATGCAGAATCGGGTACTTGTTCATTTTTAGTCAAAAGTGCAAATAGAAAAAGTATTATTATCGCTCGAATTGTTGATCATGGCCCAGGCATATCTGATATCAAATTAGCACTTCAAGATGGTTATTCCGGCGGTTCTGGTTTGGGTTTAGGATTACCAGGTGCAAAAAGATTAGTGCATTCATTTGATATAGAGTCATCACCAGGCTATACCCAAATTGATATTTCTATTTCTCGAACAATAAGATAGTCACATGTCATTTACATTGAGTCAAAAAGAATACAGCAGTAATGTCAAGTTTCTGTTAAAAATTAACCAAGAATGGCATATTGCTAGAGCTAGGTACCAAGTAAAAGACCTTGCATTAAAACATGGTTTTGGTCAGATTAATTTAGCTCATCTTATTACTTCATTATCAGAGCTTAGTTATAACTTAGTTTTTCATACTAATAATGGTGGCACGATCACAGTATCTCTTCTGTTTTGCCAAGACGCAATAGGAATTCAATTATTATGTATCGATGATGGTCCAGGCATTACCTCTATTAAAGATGCATTAACTGATGGTTTCTCTACCAATGGTGGACTTGGTGGTGGTTTGCCTGGTACTGAACGCTTAATGGATGAATTTAATATTGAATCGAGTTCGAAAGGCACGCAGATATCATGTATTAAGTGGAATGTTTAATGGAGGTTTTTCTTAAACATAAAAAGAAAGAGATTTATTGTGGAGATAAATATTTATTTATCACTTTAGGATCAGATCAATTGTACGTGGTTATTGATGGTATTGGACACGGTGAAGATGCAAGTAAAGTTGCTAATTTAACTTATCAAACCATTAAGCAGTATTCAGATCAACCTTTAAAAAGTATTATTCAAACGTGTGAGAAGGCAATAGAAAAAACTCGTGGTGTAGCCATTAGTTTTGTATTAATAAAAAAAACAGAACAAAAGATCTTTTATTTTAGTGTTGGCAACATAGAATCACTTATTATCACACCAACATCTATTCATCAATTGAAAACTATTCCAGGTATTTTTGGCGCTCAACTATATCCAATTGAACTTCAAGTATTATCATTACCAAAAGATGCAAAATTATTAATGTACACGGATGGCCTCAAGAAAATTAATGTCAACATTCGTCAACAGCTATACAATATGAACCCCAGACATATTATCCAAGTGCTTTCAAAGCTATGGTGTGGAAATGATGATGTTTGCATAATTTGTGGAGAATTGAATGATGAATAATATTGAAGAACATGTGAAAACATATGAAAATTATGTTCTTAATTATGCTAAACATCCATCTGAAGATCTTTTGTATCAGTGTTCTGAGTTAGGTAAGTTATTGGCATTTAATGAGTTTTCTTTGGAGGAAGTCGTATCGTTGCATCAAGCATGCCTTCGAAAATTTACTCACTTATTGACAGCGCAACAGGTAATAAACTCATTTGACTTGTTAACAGAAGTAACTGTACAACAAAGTTTATGGTTAAAGCGTGAAATTGAATTAAAAGCAAATGCTCAATGTCAAATATCTAAACAGCTATTGATTGAAAAATCTCTCATTTCATCATTTCCGGATGTTCTAATAAAGCTCTCTACAGAACTTAATCTTGTTGAAAAAAATGAACATTTTTCACGAATTTTTGGCAATAAAATAATAAAAAATAAAACTGACTTTTTCAGCTTGTTTGAACAGGCAAGTGATATTTCAGACTTACTGATACATATCGAAAACTCAGAACTACGAAGTAGCCTCAAGATGAATCTTATTTCAATGAATAATGAGATATTGCCTTGCAAAGTAACGATTATTTTACTCAAAGATATCAATCATATAAATGATGGTTTTTTATGTATTATTAGAGATTTGCGAGATTTATTAGAGGCATCAGCTCAATTAGAATCCGCCCATCAGATGATACACGATGTTATCGAAGCTATGCCTGTGCGTATTTATTGGAAAGATATTAAGCAGCGGTACTTAGGTTGTAATAGTGCATATTTAGAAGACCTAGGTTTAGAACAATCACACTGTATTTTACATAAAACGAGTGAACAAATATCAGCAAGTTTCTTTAATAACAATCTAGAGCAGCAAGTACTTAAACAAAACATCCCTTTTCATGACGCGGAACGTCAAATTACCTTAATTAATAAAGAACAAATTTTCATTAAAGAAATAATACATCCACTTAAAGATCTTAAAGGAGATATTTATGGCATTATTTGTTTCTACGAAAATATCAATGAATTAAAAGAGAAAGATAAAGAAAATCAGCGATTATCTAATAACCTTAATCAGAGCCAAAGACTTGAATCTATCGGAAGGTTAGCGGGCGGTATTGCTCATGACTTTAATAATATGCTTTCAGTTATTCTTGGTTATACTCAATTAATGGAAAGAGATCGTAATATTTTTGCCCAAGAAGACAAATGTATAGATTACTTAGGGCGAATTTCAGCAGCAGCCGATAAAGCTAAATTACTTACGGAAAAGTTATTAACATTTAGTCGAAAACAAATATTACAACCTTACTCAATTGAATTATATGCTCACATAAAAAAAACAATAACAACATACTCTTCCATTATTGAAGAAGATATTTTTATCTCACTTGAAGGAGAAGATAAGTATTATGTCCTTGCTGATGCTAATCAATTAGATCAAGTAATCCTCAATTTATTAGTTAATGCTAGAGATGCTATGATTGAAAAAAAATCAACAGAGCAGAAACAAATAAACTTGAGCTTGAATACGAGTGATGATAATAAATATGTTATTTTTACAATGAAAGATACTGGGGTGGGTATTCCTGAAGACATCAAGAACCAAATTTTTGAACCTTTTTTTACGACTAAAAGAGATATAGGAACAGGCTTAGGTTTGGCGACAGTGTTTGGCATTGTGACTCAAAACAAAGGTGAAATAATTGTTAATAGTGAGCTAGGTATTGGTACAGAATTCAATATATATTGGCCTTTAAATCCTAACGTGAACACAATTACGACAGATGCAAAACAAATATATAAAGATAACGAATTCAATAAAGAGCATGCCACATTGCTTATTTGCATAGTTGAAGATGAGGAACCTGTAAGAAAGTTAATGGAGTCAGTAATTCACTGCGCTGGTTATACTGTAATGTCTTTTGAAAGTGGCGAACTACTTTTTGATTATTTAAATGATAGTCAATCAGCCCCTGCACTATTAATTTCTGACGTTATTCTACCAAGAGGAGAAAATGGTAAGGATATAGCAGAGCTATTTTTGCGTATTTATCCTGAAAGTAAAGTGATGTTTGTTTCAGGATATAGTAATGATATTTTGTCAAAAAGGGGGATAATTCTTGAAGGCGTTACCTATTTGAAAAAACCTTTTGATATTGATAACTTACTCAATATGGTTAAGCAGTTATTATCGACTAATAATGCAATCGCATAACTCCTGACAATTGTATTTGCTCTTGTCGTTCTTTTTAGCTCTCTTGATTTAGATAATTTACCAGAACTTTTATTTTTACCTCTTATTCTTTTTTTAAAAGAGCAGTAGAATTTAAATGTTTATATATTTTTTATCTAACCACTGATGAGTGGAAAACCTTTAATGCCAATGTTTTTCCAAGCAGTTTTAATTAAATATCATGTATCAAATATACATAATTACTAGCTTTTATTAATAATTTCAAATTTTAATAATTTAAGTTTATTTAATGGCATATTATTATACCTTTTAGATTGTCTCGAAGAGCACCAATCTTTAACTGCATCTATCGATGATTAAGTATAATTAGCCACTGTTAATTGTGTTAAGGGGACGTGTGCCATGAGATCTTTTAGCTCGTCATTTGTATTCATTTCGAATTCCTTTTAGCTATATTTTTAGTATATAAAACAACACTTCTATTATACTGTTTTTTTATACAGCATCCAGTGTGATCTATAAAAATTTTATGAGTATCTACAAATATCATTTAAATATTTATTATTGATGACAATTAAATTTAGACAGCAAATATAAATTTATTTTGATATTTTAATTAAAGCTATTTATTTGATCATTAACTTAGGTTAACAAACAACATAATCGATTGAAAAATAAAAATTACACAAAGTATTTGAGCGCTTGTAAACTCTAGCGTAAAATCCTTATTTTTATATTCTAGGATCAACAGAATTAAATGCAAAATAAAATGAGTGTTAAATTATTGCTTTGGAGTGCTTTCAGTGTTTTCTATTATCTAGGTTTTACTAATGTATTTAAAATGATAGATGATTCAATTGTACAAAACCCTAGTGCTCAATTTTATAGTCTGATTTATATTGCATTGATAGCACATTTAATAAATAAATATGAAAAGCAATTTCCAAGAGTGTGTAGTTGGTTTGTATCTTTATGTGGTTTAGGTGTGATTAGTACCATCGTATTGGTTAAACAAAATAAGCCATTAGAGAGTGTATATTCATTATTTTATTTATCTCTATATGTTGCATTACCAATTTGTTATGAGTTAATTCGTTTGATTGCGAGTAAAATGAAGATTAATTCTGAACAAAAGAAATAAAAAATGATAAAATCCTGAAATAATGTAACGTGATTACATTATTTTTTTATAAATACTCTTAAAGGTTATTTGAAAAGTTATGTCTGAAAAATTTAAAGTAAATGCTGATAAAGCAAGCTACGGTATTGGTTTACAAATGGGTGAGCAACTAAAAGGCAATCCATTCGAAGGTTTAAACCTTAATCTTGTTTTTGAAGGCATGAAAGATGCTTTCACTGGCGGTGAATTCCAAGTTGAAATCCCTGAAATTCAAGCTGCATTCGAAGAAATTAATGCTGAAATTCAAACTCGTCGTGATAGCGAAGCTAAAGAGTTAACTGCTGAAGGTACTGCATATTTAGAAGATAATGCTAAGCGTGCAGAAATTACAGTGACTGAGTCAGGTCTACAGTACGAAGTTTTAACAGTTGGTGAAGGTGAGATCCCAACAGCGGAATCTACAGTACGTACTCATTATCACGGTTCTTTAATCAATGGTACTGTATTCGATAGCTCTGTTGAACGTGGTGAACCAGCTGAATTCCCAGTAAACGGTGTTATTAAAGGTTGGACTGAGGCACTGCAAATCATGCCTGTTGGTTCAAAGTGGCGTTTACACATTCCACAAGATTTAGCATACGGGGAACGTGGTGCTGGCGCTTCAATTGCACCATATTCAACGCTTGTTTTCGATATTGAATTAATCGAAATAGTATAATTATACAAACTGTAACTGTATATATTAAAACCCCGCTCTAAGCGGGGTTTTTTGTTTGCCCAGCGAAGTTGAAAATCTTTCTACTTGAAAAGAGGATGAAACCCTTAGTAATGGTGGAGAAAGAATTTGGTGGTGCTGTTAAAAGAACTCAATCCAGTGCTCAGGAAATTTGTCAATTACTTTAAAGTAGCTAACATAAGCAGCATATTAAATAGATTGGCAACTTAGATAACCCCTACTTGATTTTTCGATGACAATACATTACGAATTATCAATGTATTAATTTTTCGGTTAAATGAATTAACTCATTATCTGTTTTATTGTCATATAAAATATGTTCAAATATTTGCATTAACTCTGGGTCAAACTTACCATTTTCAGTTTGTTTTTGTAATTCAGAAAATGCCGCATGGTTTTCCCACTTTTCACGATATGGTCGCCATGAAGTTAATGACGTATATGCTTCTGCAATTGCGATTATTCTAGCGCCAAGTGGAATATCAACGCCAGATAAATTATTTGGATAACCACTACCATCAAAGTATTCATGGTGACATGCAATTAAGTTTAGCATTGTATGATTTTGAAACCCCATACTTTTCAATTTTCTTAAACCTTCTATAGGGTGCTTAATTACTTCTGAAAACTCAACTTTATTGAGGCTTCCTCTACGGTTTAATAGGTGGTGGGGAATAATAGATTTACCTATATCTGCTAAATAACCGGCTTCTAAAATATCTTTTTTTTCTTTATCAGGTAGTTTTAATTTATCAGAAATAATATAAGCTAAAAAGCCTATAATTCTGGAGTAACCAATAGAGCCATCTAAGCATTCAACGGGTAATAAAATATCTTCAGGATAATTAACAAGGCGTTCAACCTCAGAAACATACAAATTTAATATGCTTTTTGGAATAATTTCAGTATTGTATAATGGATTTTTTATTGCGATGACCCTGTATAAATGGCTTGTTTTTTTTCTACCTTTTATAGGCACATCTTTTTCAGTGTCTGACTCCATAGATAGTTCTGCAAATTTAATTTTTGTTTCTGAATTATTTGGCTCTAAATCCATTGCATGTTTATAAAATGTTTTAGCTTTGTCTAAATTTCCAGCTTGTTCATAAAGTATGGCTAAAATACAAGCTTGAGATGCTATCTCGTTTTGATGCCAAATAACTAGCTCTTTATTTATTTTTTCAGCTAAATCTGTCGACATTTCATTGTTCGTACCTGAAATATAAATTGATTCAATTTCGAAATATCGTTTTACTTCTTCGTAGGTATCTACATCTATCGTTACCTCACCTGGCTTACATAAACTTTCTATTCTGGAAGCTAAATTTACCACATCGCCTAACGCGGTATATGATTGACGTTTATGACCTATTAAACCAATGATGGGTTCACCGGTTGCTACACCTATTCTCATTTGCCAAGGAAAATCATCATGCTGTAACTGTTCTTGCATTTTTAATGCTGATATGACTGACATTAAAGCATGTTGTTCATAATCAATAGGTGCACCAAACTCTGCCATAATACCATCACCTACATATTTATCGATGTGAGCGTTATACAGCAGTAATACAGACTCCATTGAGGCGAGGTATTTATTTAAGTCGGTTATTACAACTTCTGCACGTCGTTGTTCTGAATAAAGTGTAAAACTGACTAAATCACAAAATAAAATACTGATCCGGCGTTTTTCAGTTCGAAGGCGTTTCTCTATCATTAACTTTACAACGGCTGCATCCATAGTAGAGTAAAGTGCATCTTCAATTTTATGTTTATGACTTTCAATTTCTTGTTTTGATTTCTCTAGTGTAGAGGTTCGTTCTGCCACTTTTAAATCAAATTTTTCGGTAAACTCTATTAATTCAGTGGTTGTTTTGTTTAGTAGCTCTGTATTGTCATCAAGCTCAGCACTCATTTTACTTGCTTGGAGAAGTTTCTCCCTTAATTGCTGATTTAAATAACCAACAACTGATCCACTTAAAATGAGAAATCCACCCCATACAGAAATACTTGAAAATAATGAAAACATATCATTTTTAACAATAAATTTTTCAGGAAAATAAAATGCATATATTGAAACAATTATGATAGAAAAGAATGCACCAAGAATTGCCTGTTTAGTACCTAAATACGATGCTCCCATAAGTACTGGAATAAAGAAAAAACTTAAAAAAGCAAGTTTGTGAGGAATAAAATAAACGATAGAAGATACACTCACTAAAATTATGAGAATAAAAAACTGCTCAAAGTTTTTTAATAAGTAATTTTTTAAAACCAGCATGTATAGTTCCATGTTCACTTCTAATCATTACAAAATATAGCAACAAATTTATGGATAGATAGCTTTAATGACTATAGAAATATATAAGTAACTTACTTTTTAATTTGATTGACAGGTGGGTTTATTTTTGGCATAGGATACAGTGTAGTGAATTTATTTAAATTTCAAGAAATTGAAATATTGAAGAGCACATATCGTTAGTAGGTAGTAGGCGTGCATAAAGATTATGAAGTAACAGGTATTATTTTATTAACAATAACTATAGTGCTTTGTGGCTCTAAATTGATTGATATACTCCCGCTCTGGCTTAATTGAGTCTCTTATAACTATAATGGATTTATATTTGTTTAAATTATGAGTATTTGGTGCATCTATGGAAGAAACAATCATTACGGCAAATAAGCCTCAAGATGAACTATTTGGTCACCCAAAGGGATTATATGTTTGTTTTGCCACTGAGTTGTGGGAGCGATTTTCATTTTATGGTATGAAGTATTTATTGTTATTGTATGTCACTAAATATCATTTATTTACAGATGGTGAGGGACTTGAAGTGCTAGGCGCTTATGCCGGGTTAGTTTATGCGTTACCAGTTATCGGTGGCATGTTAGCTGATAGATACTTAGGCATGCGTAAGGCGGTATTATTTGGCGGTATATTATTATGTATTGGTCACTTATTGATGGCGGTAGAGGGCCATCAAGCTGTGCAATATGCAGCAGGAACAATTCTTGAATCAGATATTACTTTAAACGATGGCTCTGTCCTTTTATCTGGCACTCTTATTACTCAAACTATCAAAATTCAAGACTTAGCCGCGCTTAATGTTTTTTATCTCGCATTAGCATTTATTGTTGTAGGTGTTGGATTTTTAAAACCTAATATTTCAACCATTGTAGGGCAGTTATATGAGCAAGATGACCCCCGTAGAGAGTCTGGTTTTACAATCTTTTATATGGGTATAAATTTAGGGTCATTCGCCGCAACCATTATATGTGTTTATTTAGGGGAATCTTATGGTTGGGGTTATGGCTTTGGTGCAGCAGGTATTGGCATGTTAATTGGATTAGTCACTTTTATAAGAGGTACTAAACATTTAAAAGGGCTTGCTGAACCTGAGTTTCCTGATGTTTTATATGAAAAATTATTTGGCTTTATTAATCGTGAGCATTTGATTTATCTTTTATCAATTTTAAGCCTGTCAGTTTTTTGGTTGATCATACAGCATGAACCTATGGTTTTTGCAGCACAACAATTACTCTTACTGGTGTCTGGTGTGGGGTTAATTGCTTATGCTGTTCTCAAAGGTACAAAAGAAGAAATGCAACAAATGATAGTTCTTATGGTGCTAATTACATCAACAATTGTATTTTGGGCTTTATTTGAGCAAGCTGCTGGGTCGATGACTCTATTTGCCGACCGTGTAGTTGATCGTAATTTAGGAGGAATTGAGATTGCAGCTGGTCAGTTTGGTTCTCTGAATGCGGGATTTATCATTTTATTGGCTCTGCCATTTGCTGCTTTGTGGGTAAAGCTCGATAAATATAATTTAAATCCTAATATCCCGGTTAAATTTGCATTAGGAATAATTCAAGCAGGTTTAGGTTTTGGTGTTTTAGTATTGGGTGCACAATTTCCTAATGCTGCAGGGCAAATAAGCTTGTGGTGGTTAGTTTTGGCTTATCTTATTCATACAACAGGTGAGTTGTGTTTATCACCTGTTGGTTTATCAGCAGTCACTAAGTTGGCAATACACAGAGTTGTAGGTTTATCCATGGGAGTATGGTTTTTGGCAACAGCGCTGTCAGAAGTTGTAGCTATGCGCTTAGGTAAACTGGCGGCAATTGAAACTAATGGTGGAGAGGTTAATATTACTGAAGCTGCAGCAACCTATACCCAACTTTTTGAATTCTTAATGTGGGTAGGTATTGGGAGCGGTGTTTTATTATTATTGTTATCACCATTATTAAAGCGCGCTATGCACGGTGTACGTTAATCGGTTTACGTTTTAACCTTAAGCAAGTATATCTATTTACGGTGTATTTGCTTTTTAAAAAAACGAGACCAAATTTTCATCGAAAAATACATGATAATTGTAAATATGCATAAACCAATTACGCCAACGATAGCTTCCATAATAGAATCCAAGTATCAGTCTAATACAGTTTTAATTATAGTAAAACGCAGTGAATAAGGTTAGGTATTTTCAATCATAAGACAGGGTAGGTCCAGTCTTATACTGAATACATATAGGAGTATTTTTTCATTTTTACTGATCTTGTTATCTTGTCTTGCGCAATATTCTAATGCTTGTAGTAGTGAATTTTTATTTTTTATAGGAAGTAAAGTTAAATAATCTAAATATGTTTTTGCATCATTTAAACTTAGTTTGTTTAATTCTAAAATTGTTTGCTGTTTCACGCCAAAAGCTGTTGCTGTGGCAGCAAATGCGATTTGAGATTGGTTTAGGTTATCGCATCCAAAATGTGCCATAACACTCACCAAATATCGCCAACTTATTAATAACTGCTTTTGTGATTTAAGAAGATTCATTTTAATAGGTTTAACTAATTGATACGTTAACAACTCATAAAATGCCCATAATGTAATTTGATTTGAACTGCCTAAACTAATAATGTGAAATAAAAGCTCAATTACTTGAGTTTTAGTATTTATATTTAAGCAGTGAAGCGCACTTACTGCAACTTCAATCAACTTGAATTTATTAGTTAAGCTGATATATACTAATAAGTTTTCACATCTATCTAATGTATAAAGGTCTATTAAGTTACATTTTGAGATTAAATTCAATTGCGCAGAGCTTTGCTTAAAATCATCACTTAAAATTAATAAACAGGCTAATACAATAGCTTGTTTTGGATCATGTGCTATATCAATTAATTCATCGGATACATCATTAATAAGTGGCTTGATTGTTATATTTTTACTCTCAATTTTTTGTGTTTTGACTTGTTCGTATTGTGTTTGTGTTGCTGATAACATCATAGTTTGATAATTACACAGACTATTTCTCTCGATTATTAGGTTTTTATTATTAAAGCTAGGATCTAATTTTTTTATTCTTTTTAATAAAGGTGGGTGAGTAGAAAACCAACTAAACCAAGTTGATGTTGTTTCAGTAAAAAATAAATGGCTATATTGATGTTGATAATGGCGTTTTATTTGATTAGATTTTAGACCTGCAACAACTTGTAAAGCATTTGCTAAAGCATGTGGATTACGATTAAATTGTGTGGCGGTTTGCATCTGCTAAGTATTCTCTTTGGCGGCAAATAGCTGCTTTTATCATACCTGCTAAAATAGTGCCAATTAAACCATAGATGATAAATATTAACCCGATTAATGCTGTGAATCCAAATGGGTTATTTTTATTATTTAACCATTTAGAATTGTGTAAAGCATGATTAATTAACCCTTCACCAATTAAGCCGATAAAACTAATACCAAATATGCATGCTGTTAAGCGATTGTTTAAGCGTATATCTCCATTAACAATATGGCTGAATTCATGAGAGATAACAGCTTGTAATTCATCTCGGGTTAATTTTTCTAATGCACCTCTGGTAATGCCAGTTACCGCATCTTTACTACTATTGCCAGCAGAAAAAGCATTTACATTACTATGATGTTTAAGTAAATAAACTTGAGGTACTGTTGTATGTGCAGCTATAGCGATTTCTTCAACAATATTGATTAATTGCTTTTCTAAAGGGTGATAGGTGTTAGGCTGTATGAGTTGCGCACCTAGTTGTATGGCTATTATATTACCCCCTTGTTTTAATTGATTATATTTATAGCCAATAGCGGAAAAAATAATAAGGGACACTATAAGAGATATGGTCCAATCAAATTGGTTATTATATTGCTGTCGAAATATATCCCACCCTTGATTTAGAATGAGATCTAATTGTTGCAGTATTTGTTTATCGCTTATACTGCCTATTAGCCATTGTGTTAGCCAAATAATGAAGATTGATGCAGATATAAATAATAACGTTAGCCAAAGACTATTACGTTTATTGGTTTGTTGTTGCTCAAAGAAATTTTTCACAGTGCGATATTAGTCCACTTTACGAATGGAATGATACAGAAGGTGATTTACTGCGTAATTTTGGATTTTCTAACACTAACAAGGGCGCGTTTTCTGAATGGCCAAATGAACTGGCAAGTAAATTTTGAGGAAAACTTTGCTTATATGTATTAAAGGCCATGACCTCATCGTTATATGCTTGACGAGCGTATGAAATTCTATTTTCTGTACTTGTTAATTCTTCATTTAATTGTGCTATGCTCTCATTCGCTTTTAAATCTGGATAATCTTCAATTGTTATTTGCAGTTGCCCTAATGATTTAGTTAATAATGACTCAGCATTCCCTAACTGGCTCATCAAGTTATTGTTCAAACCATTTTTTTTTATCGACTCTAAACAAGAAATTGCTTGATTACGTGCTTTGATCACAGTTTCTAATGTTTGTTTTTCATGTGACATATATCCTTTACATGTCTCAACTAAATTAGGTATCAAATCATGTCGTCGATGAAGTTGAACGTCAATTTGTGCAAAAGCATTATCTTTTAGGTTGTTATATTTGACTATACCCAAACCACTTCAAGATGCAGGATTCAGTTGGAATTAGAAATGCTTTAGGCAAGGCATTGATTGAAGAACATGGTATTCCCTTTTCAAAATCAATAACGCTGCATAAAGCATTTATAAACCAACCTTACAGGGACTTCTGAGCAAATCATGCTCGTTGTTCCATCTTTTTTTAAGGGAGTAACCATTAATGCAAAGATGCGCCTAGATCATGAATTGCTCAGCAGTCCTGAACCTCACATCTTGAAGTGGCTTGGGTATAGGTTATTAAATATAACAACACCGTAAAAAAGAATTACGATTATAAATATTAATATAAAACTGCTCATACTTATCCTTGAGTGTTTTTTTATTAGTGTATTGTAAATATGAAATTTTATGAAATTAATTAACAAATACATCTTAATTTAATTTATATACCTACTTATTACCCGTGTTACTTGGAAATGCAAGTTTCAGAGCTTGAGTTGGATACGAGTACAAGGCATGATTTGTAATCCATGGTATTTCCTCGCTTAAGAAGCATTTCGCAACAGAATTAATATTAATTAATATTTGAAATATATTCAGTTGCAGTCATTTTATGATATGTCACATTTGAATGTAAAACGTGGCATGGATGGGGATCAACTACCTCAATTGGAATATTATATTGCCTGGCAGTTTCAATCGCCATTTGCGTGATATTTACACTAAATGAAGTGCCTATAAAGACTATTTTATTTGCATGTAGCATCTGCTGTTGCGCTTTATTTATTTGGTAAAGTTCAGTATAAAACTCATCAAATAACAAGACATAAGGCTTTAAAGAAAAATTCAGTTGTGGGCCTTGTTTACCAATTTTAAATAAATCTAATAATGAAGTTGATAATTGCGTTTCATCGACTTGCTCCCAAGGCGCTACAATTCGCTCAACGGGTTCGCCTTGTTCGTGGAATAAGGTCATTTCACTTATTCGGCCATGGATTGAGATATAGTCTTTATTACCTGCTTTACTATCAAGACCATCAATATTCTGAGTAATAAGTTGTTTATCACTTAACCAATGATGTACCTCGTTAGAGCCATGATGGCGATAAGTCACAAATCTGTGGTAATACCATTTTAAAAACTCTTTGGGGTTATGTTCATACATGGTGCGAGTTGCCATTTGTTGTGGTGTATAGTTTTTACTACCTATGGTCCAAAAACCATCCTTCCCGCGAAAAGTAGGGATGCCACTTTGTGCGCTCACACCCGCACCTGTGATATATAAAGTTGTCATATAAAAGTGTAATTAATTCGTATGTCACTAGCCTAATTAGAATCTCATATTTTAACAATTTAAATCTTAAAACATTTTACCCGACCCATGTGCCTAAAGTTGAATTAAATTGATATATTGTATACTTATGGTCCCTAAAAATACTCGAAACATGCATTTTGAAGTGACATGGATATATACGGTTGATTCTTGTTTAAAACTTCATGGAGATTGTTCACACTCCGAAAAATCACGACAAAAATACACATAAATACCCTGTACTATATTTACTTGATGATACTCATTTATTACCAGATGGTTATATAATATTTCTCAGTCAGATTATTATTTAAAGCCTGACAGTAAACACATAAATGTGAATTGTACATATGAATTTAGTATGGTTATTTAAACTATTCTGTGGTAGTTAATCAAAAATGTTAGAAATAAGTTTTGTCAAAAAAGATGTTAATATTTGAAAGTTATAAAATTTTCTAGATTTAATTAAACGTACTTGTACAGTTTTGATGAACACTGCCGGATCAAGACAAGACATGGTTTTATGTGCAATGGAACATAAACCAGATACATATCTCACTAGGCTATTTACAACAAAAAATTGTTAAGGCGATTAGCCCAAACAATGGATAAAAAAGCAGAGCTAGCGCAAAGATATTTGGCGCTTGATTATAAATCACCTGAGTTGCTATTAACTTTGTGTGATGTAAAAATTCAGTACATCATGCACCGGATAAAGGTTTAAATTATGCTAGAGCGATTTCTGATTATTCAGATCCCAAAGATATTATGGCGTTAGTAAATCATACAAAAGATGCTATGAGGGAGTTATCGAATATAGATAGAGATTTTAAAAGTACCGAAAATAATATATTGACGTCTTTGGCTTCGGCTTGCTTGTCGTATACAAATAAGGATAAATCTAATACGTAAAATAGTTAGAAGTAGCTCAGTCTTTGTGTCAAAGTTTAGGTGAAAATCTAACGGGTGAAATAGAATTAGAATTAGCAAAAACATACTCCCATCTTAATATGGCAGAAAAGTAGCGCAAGAAGCAAAATAATTAGGAGTTAATTATTACAATAATAATAACTACCAAGATGCAATTACAGATCTTTCTTCGGTTTTGAATGTTTATCCAAATAATATCAGTATTAAGCTCACACTTATTGAAGCATTAATAAAAGCCTATCAAGAAAATGAAGATCAAATAAACGACTTAACTCGTGCAAGTAAGCTGTTATTACAATTGGAAAAAGTGCCAAGAGATAATGAAAACTTCCAACAATTAGTGAGTGTAAAAAAGGAAGTAATAGTATTAGAATAAACTAAAAAATTGAATAAATAAATTTTGATTAGCGCTATATCAGGTCATATTGATATCACATGGCGTCAGGTATGTATTATATAAGGTATAGATGCTTTGATTTTACCCATACCATTTTTGAATGATAATATTTAATAAAAAACATTAGCTTTGATTTAAATATGCCTTACACTGCATACAAGGTAAAAATGCTTACGGAACATCAACTTCATGCTGCACATTATTCAATCGAATCGATTAGAAGCGCTGCAATTTCAGCTCAATTCATTGATAAAACAAAACCCTTTATCTAGTCCATTTTCTCAAGAAGCGATATTAGTACAATCTCCGGGTATGTCTCAGTGGATCAAAATAGGATTAGCGCAAGAGTTAGGTATAGTTGCACAAGTAGACTTTCCACTACCTTCTAGCTTTATATGGCGCTTATATCAAAAGTTGCTACCTGATGTGCCAGCAGAGTCTGCTTTTAATAAAAATAATATGGCATGGAAAATTTTTGATATTTTACCCGGTTTTTTAAATGAACCTTTATTTGAATCGTTAAAAAGTTATTTAGCTAATGATGCACAATTTGAAAATAATAATGAGGATGGAATTTTTTCTTATGAGCAGCAAAAGTTATATATGCTGTGTGAAAAAATAGCTGATGTGTATGACCAATATTTAATGTATCGCCCAAACTGGTTAGAAACGTGGCAAGAAGGTGAAGATAGCTTAAATGATGTAGATACCAGTCATGTTTTATGGCAACCGGAACTTTGGCGCAGACTGGTTAATCATACTATCAATATATTGCAGCAAAGTGCTTATCATCGTGGCAATATGCATGAAGCTTTATTAGCTGCACTTGGAAATACCAGTAAAGCACAATTAAAAAATTTATTACCAGAACGCTTAACCATATTTGGTATATCAGCACTGCCTAATGCGCAACTAGAAGTTTTTGTAGCACTGGCAGCTAAAATTGATGTGTTTTTATATTTTTTTAACCCAAGTGAGCATTACTGGGGAGATTTAGTTGATGAAAAAACATTAGCAAAAATCGAAGTGAAATATAGTGTAAAACCAGTATTAGAAGCACAAGGCAAGGATTATTACTTTGTAGGGAATCCATTATTGTCTTCATGGGGGAAATTAGGCCGTGATTATTTAGAGCAACTTCTGCAGTTAGACGCCAATTGGCACGACTATTTTATCGATGATTTCAATCCACGTTTATTGAGTCAGATCCAGCAAGAAATATATCAACTGGCATTTAAAGGTGAATCACTATCGAGCAATAAAAATTGGTTTATCTCCAATGAAGGCAAATTAGCGGTAGATAGCCAAGATAACAGTATCCATTTAAATGATTGCCATACACCGCTTAGAGAAGTAGAAGTATTACACGATCATTTATTAAATCTCTTTGAACAAGATAAAACGCTTTCACCAAAAGACATCATAGTGATGATGCCAGATGTTGCCAGTTACAGTCCTTATATTGAAGCAGTATTTGGCTCAGCTGTAAATGAGCGTTTTATTCCTTATGGTTTAGCAGATTTAGCTATAGAGCAAGAAAAACCGATATTAAGCAGTTTCAATCAATTAGTTAACCTGCCATTTAGCCGCTTTGGCGTATCTGATATTTTAGATTTATTACAAGTGAGTCACATCGCAGATAATTTTGATATCGAAGAAAATGAATTAGATCAAATTCGACATTGGTTAGAAAAAGTCGGTGTAAAGTGGGGGATAAACGGTGAACACAAAACAGAATTTGAGCAAGATGCAATAGCACTCAATACTTGGCTTCAAGGACTTAATAAGCTGTTGTTAGGTGTGGTGCAGCGAGATGAAAGTACGTCATTTAATAATATATATGCAGCTGATCATGTTGAAGGTATGGCTGCAAATACTTTAGGAAAATTACTGAGTTTTTTTGATAAACTCGTTAAGTTTAAAAACTTATTAATGCATGATGGCACTTTATTAAATAAAGCGCTTATTTTAGAGCAAATGATCATTACGTTTTATGATACGCAATCAGAACAAAGCTGGGACTTAATGGTTTTAGAGAATTTAATGACCAGTATTAAAACTCATTTTGATAATAAAGATTATCAGGGCATAATTTCACAAAAAGTCATGTGTTACTTAGTTAAACAAGGGCTAAAAGAAAAAGGAGTTGGGCAACGATTTTTAATTGGTAAAATTAACTTTTGTACGTTAATGCCAATGCGTTCAGTGCCGTTTAAAGTGGTATGTATGTTAGGGCTAAATGATGCAGATTATCCTAGAAGTGTACAGCCTATGGGCTTTGATTTATTACCGCAAAGTCGCCGCCAAAAAGGTGATAGATCACGTAAATTAGATGATCGATATTTATTTTTAGAAGCACTTTTAAGTGCAAGAGAGCATTTATATATTAGTTATATAGGTCGTTCATGTTTTGATAATACGCAGCGGGTGCCTTCTACTTTAGTCAGTGAGTTACTTGAATACATTAGCCGTAGCTTCTATCAATTAAAACCAGATAGTGAGCAAGAAAATAATCATTTTCCAAATAACTTGATACAACAACATCATTTACAGCCTTTTAATAAGGCGTATTATTTAACTGATAATCTCAGTAATGATCAAAGTTATAACCCAACGTGGATGATAACTGATTATCAACTTGCTAAAGATGCAAAACCTTTAGCTATTACGCCAGCTAAAGAAATTGAATTAGAGTTATTTATAAGTACTTTATGCCAACCTCAAAAACGCTTTTATCAATCAAGCCTTGCACTGAAGTTACCTCAAGGCGATGAAATAAATAAAGATGAAGAACCGTTTAGTTTAGATCATTTAGAACGTTATTTTTATTTAGATGAGTTTTTAACAAAAGCACTTAAAGGTGAAAATGTCGCTCAAAATCAAATTTTACAAAGAGGTAACTTACCTCTGGCAAATGTAGGCGAATTAACCCTAGAAAAAATTGAAGGGCGTATTGCGCAAATGCAGCTCAATATCCAAAGCCATGATTTTAAGTTAAGGGATGACCCGTTAGATATCAATGTGACTTTGACGAACTTTGCAAGTGAACACACTCAGGAAGTTCAAAGCACCATTGTAGGTTGGCTTAAAAATGTGAGCCAAGTTAATTCTGAGACACAAACGGCTAAACAGCTGTTTTACCGCCCTGCATCTGTAAAAGCCAAAGACTTAATTAAAGCATGGTTATATCATTTAACTGCTCATGCCAGTGGTCATAAATTAGATACTTTTATTTTAGGATTAGACGAGCAATATCAATTTACCCATTTAAGTAAAGAAGCGGCCAATGAACGATTACAAAGTTGGTTTATTTTATATGCTAATGCTTTAACACAACCTGTGCCCTTTTTTCCACAAAGTGCATTGGAATATGCTAAAACGCAAGATATAGGCAAGGCGAAATTAAAGTTTTCGGGTGGACAGTATATCGGGCGTGGTGAATCAGAAGACCCTTATATTAGATTAAACTTTAAATCTCTTGATGATGTGCAGCAAGAGTTTATGCAATTAAGTGACGATTTATTAATACCCCTGCTTCAGCAGTTAGAGGACATAAACTAATGGCGATGCAAGAGCTAAACCCTATATCGATGCCTTTAGATGGCCATAATTTAATTGAAGCCAGTGCTGGAACGGGTAAAACATACACGATCACTGCATTATATTTACGTTATTTACTTGGTTTACAAATTGATGGCGTAAAATCAGAGCCATTAACATTAGAACAAATTTTAGTGGTAACTTTTACCGAAGCGGCGACCTCTGAAATTAAAGATAGAGTACGTAATCGTTTAATCGTAGCCCGTGATGCACTGCTAGGTGAAAAGTGTGATGATGAAGCCGTTAATACCATCATAGCACCCATGGATGAAGAACAAAGAAAACAAGCTTTTGCTCTTTTAGATGCAGGGGCAAAATCTATGGATGATGCGGCCATATTTACTATACATGGTTTTTGTCAGCGTATGCTGAAACAACATGCTTTTGAGTCTGGTGTGACGTTTAATTTAGATTTTGTATTAGATCAAACTGAGTTATTAAATGAAGCCTTAAAAGATTTTTGGCGTGGTTTTGTTTATCCACTTAATATGGAAAAAACCCAAGCTGTACTTGATATTTATCCTGTACCAGAATCACTTTATAAAAAAGTGTATAGCATATTAAGTAAGCAAGCTGCCGATATCGTACCGCAATATCAACTTGAGCAGTTATGGCAGCTCAAAAAAGAATATTGTGAACAATTAATTGAATTTAAAAAAGTTTTTTTAGCAAGCAGTTTTTCTGCCGATATTCTTGAATCTGGTATTAAAAAAACCAATATTGCAGTAAAAGAAAATAGCTTAACTGCGCTGTGTGACTTTTGCATGTCCGATCACGATAAACTTGAAATCGGCAGTAAAAAACAAGGTTTTGAAATTTGGGCACAAGAACGGTTATCCGATTTAAAAATATATAAAAAGGGTGCTGTGGTTTTTGAACATGCATTATTACCACTATTTACTAAGTTAGCTGATCTTGAAAAACACATTAAACACGGTTTACCAATTGCAATTGCTACTCAGGCTGCGGATTGGATAAAACAGGTGCTTATTACTAAAAAGCAAGACCAAGGCATCATAAGTCCTGATGATTTATTAACTTATTTACATAAGGCATTAACTTCAAACTCAGGTGAAGCTCTGGCAAAAAAAATAGCCAGTTGTTACCCCGTTGCTATGATAGATGAGTTCCAAGATACCGATCCCATTCAATATGGCATTTTTAATACTATATTCTCGCAACCAAGTGCTTTAAATAGTGGAAATTCAACAGCAGCTTTAACCATGATAGGCGATCCAAAACAAGCAATTTATGGATTTAGAGGGGCTGATATATTTACGTATATTGATGCAAAAAATGGGGTTGATGATCTAAGACAATTTACACTTAAAAAGAACTATCGTTCGGCAACTGCTATTGTTGAAAATATCAATTCCTTGTTTAGTAATAATCAAAATAGTTTTATTTATAATAAAAACATTCCATTTGTTGAAGTCGCAGCACAAGGAAAATCAGTTGATAAGTCGTTAATTATTGAAGATGAAGACTTTACTAGCTTTGAGTTTTGTATTTTTAAATCAGATGAAAAAGTAACCAGTAAAGCAAATGGTCAACAGGCACTCGCCAGTGCTTTTGCAAAAAAAATATCTCACCTTTTAACTTTATCGGCACAAGGAAAAGCACGCATTGGTGAAAAACCAATTCAAGCCGCAGATATTAGTGTATTAGTAAGAGACCGCAGAGAAGCGCATGCAATAAAAACCGCGCTCACTAAGCGTGAAATCTCCAGTGTTTATTTGGCTAGAGACAGCATCTTTAGCTCACAATTGAGTGAACACTTGCTTAACTTTTTAACAGCATTACATGGTGGCTATGATGAAGCGCTATATCGGGGGGTTTTAGCGGGTCCACTTTTTGGCCTTAATTATCAGCAAATTTTTGATTTAACACAAAATCAGCAAGAGCAAAGTTTTAATAGTGAAAATGAATGTATCCAAAAGTCATCAAAAAGCTGGCAAGACTACTTAGAGTTGTTTGCGTTGTTGCTTGAAACATGGCAAAAAAAAGGTGCCATGGCGATGTTAGAGTTGTTGCTAAAAACAAATAATTTAGCCGGATTATGGCAAGCTTTGGGCTATCCTATAGAACGTTGGTTAACCGATTTTAGACATTTATCTGAGCTATTACAACAAAAGCAATTAGAACTTGAAGGTAATATGCGTTTGCTGCGTTGGTTTAATGAAAAAGTAAGCCAGCATGAAACCGACAGCACACAGCTTAGATTAGAAAGTGATGCCACATTAGTTAAAATTGTGACTATGCATGCTTCTAAAGGATTAGAGTATCCATTAGTTTATATTCCTTTTGCAGCCAGTTATCGCAAGGCCATTGAAGCGGTTTACCATGATGATAAAAATAATTTAATTTATGATTTAGAAAATAATCCTGATAATTTAGTTACCGCAGAAAAAGAACGTTTAGCAGAAGATTTACGTTTGTTATATGTGGCTTTGACCCGTGCGGTTCACTATTGTTGTTTAGGTTTATATAATTTAGCCGAAGGTAAAAGTCGTTCGAAATCAGGCATACATCATACCGCTTTGGGTTATTTATTATTTGCCAATGAGCAAATAGAAACAGCAAGTGATTGGCATCAAGTTTTAGCAAAATTTGTCGAAAACAATGCCGATATGTCAATGAATTTTATTGAGCTTGAAGGTGATGAAAAAGGGGACAGAGTTAATTATTCAATAAACACAACTTCTGATGATGAGACGACATTTTCAGAACAATCGGTAAAAATATTTAAAGGTTACATTGAACGAGATTGGCGTATCACCAGTTTTAGTGGTTTAACTTATAATCAGTCTCATCAAACAGATAATTATATTGAAGATGATATTACCCCAGGCTTTGAAGATGAAAGACATGAACTTGATTGGAATCCAATTGATGAAGAGCCCACTTTAGATGTATTTAGCTTTCCTAAAGGTGCAAAGCCAGGTAGTTGTTTACATGGGATTTTTGAAGAAATTAATTTTCAATCACCTCATGAACATGCAATTGATAGCGATAAGAATCTCAATAATGTTGTCACAGGACAATTAACTAAATATGGCATAGATGATGACACTTGGCATGATGTTACGGTTAATTGGGTGGAGCAGGTACTTGACTGTTCACTTGAACAAAATGAATCGACCCAAGGGCTTTCATTAACATCTTTATCAGCAGAGCAATGCTTAATTGAAATGGAGTTTTATTTGCCTTTAGGCCAGTTAACGGCACAGGGTGTTAATAAAGCGTTATTAGCAGTAAGTGAGCAAGAATATCATCCAATTAGCTTTGGGAAAATTCAGGGTATGTTAAAAGGTTTTATAGATTTAATATTTGAGTATAGCGGCCAATATTTTATTCTAGATTATAAGTCTAATCATTTAGGTGAAAATAGTGATGATTATTGTGATGAAAATATGCAACAAGTGATGGCATCACATCATTATCATTTACAGTATTTGTTATATAGTGTTGCATTACACAGGTTATTAAAACAAAGACTTCCTGATTACGATATAAATACCCATTTAGGGGGAGTTTATTACGTATTTTTACGGGGTATGCCATCTGGTAAAGGTATTTTTTATAAAAAAATATCAACGGAAGTAATTCTAGAACTGGATGATATGTTTAATTTAAGCACTGAAAAATTTGAGTCTGAAGGCAATATTACATGCTAACACGATTAATTGAAAATGAGAAAATATCACAGTTAGATATTGAATTAGCTAAATTACTAACCAATGAATGCGTTGATTTAGAGCTAGACTCACAACCGAGTGAAATTTTTTATTTGATTTTACTTTTGAGCATTGCTAACAGCAGACAACACACTTGCTTAGATTTAAGTACCGTAAATTGGATAAATCCATTTAGTTTAAAAAACACTCTATTACCTGATGAAGAACTATCTAGTGATGACATTGAAAATGAACTGCTAACGCCTTTCAATGATATTAATGCATTGGCTTTAATGATACAAAACCATGCAAGCGTTGGTGATAATAAACCCTTGAGGTTGATAGGGGATAAATTATATTTTGCTCGCTATGATGAATACGAAACCATATTAGCAAATAGATTATTAGCGCTAAGTGAAAAGCAGATTAACTTAGATAAAGATAAACTTCAGCTTTTATTAGATACATTTTTCCCATCCCTTGATGATCAAATTGATTGGCAAAAAGTCGCATGTGCCGTTGCTTTACAAAGTGCTTTTTGTATTATTACAGGTGGGCCAGGCACAGGTAAAACAACAACAGTGACTAAGTTGTTAGCTGTTTTACAGTCTTTATATCAAAGCGCACCATTAATAATAAAACTGGTAGCGCCAACAGGTAAAGCAGCAGCACGCTTAACTGAATCAATTTCTGGTGCTAAAAATAAAATAGTGGATATTTCTGATGAATTAAAAGCGTTGATCCCTGAACAAGCACAAACAATACATCGTTTACTAGGTGTTATCCCACAGTCAAATAAATTTAGGCATCATAAAGATAACTTACTACATTTAGATTTATTGATTGTAGACGAAGCCTCTATGGTTGACTTAGCGCTTATGGTTAAATTGGTTGAAGCCCTACCGAAGCACTCAAGATTGATTTTATTAGGTGATAAAGACCAATTAACTTCTGTAGATACTGGCAATGTTTTATCGGATTTATGCCAAGATTTAGTTTTAGGTGTTTGGCCAAATTATTCACAAGAAAGATCATTAATGCTGGATTTACCTGAGCAAACAAATTTAAATAATCAAGGGCGTTTTGCTTTAACGGATAGTCTCGCTTTTTTACAAAAAAGTCACAGATTTAATGAAAATAGCGGAATAGGTCAATTAGCTAAAGCGGTAAACGAAAATAATCAAAATTTATTAGCTAAAATAGAACATCAAAACACGCAGGGTCATTTTGATGATATTACCTTTTTTGAACCTCAAAAGCGGCAAGCAATGATCAATCGTGCAGCTGACGCTTATAGTGAATATTTAACCCTAATCGAAAATGATGCCAGTGTTGCTCAAGTACATCATGCTTTTTCACAATATCAACTATTAGCTGCAGTGCGAAAAGGGCCATATGGTGTTAATGAATTAAACGATAGAATAGAACAGACCTTAGCAAAAAGACAATTGATCCACATTACAGCTGCGCAAAGTCGGCATTATGTTGGTTTACCTATTATGATCAATCAAAACGACTATCAGCTTGAGCTATATAATGGTGATATTGGTATTTTGATGTTGGATGATAATCAAATATTAAAAGCCATGTTTATTAGTGACGATGGTCAAGTTCGTGCTTTTTTTCCTGCAAGACTACCTGCCCATGAAAAAGTTTATGTGATGACCATACATAAATCACAAGGCTCAGAATTTACCCATACCGCTTTGGTATTACCACCTTTACAAGATGCCGGTGCAGGTATTAATCGACAGTTAGTGTATACCGGTATAACACGTGCTAAGCATAAATTAGATATGATAGTGCAGAGACCTATGTTACTCGATGCTATGAAAAAAACGGTATCTCGTAGCTCTGGCTTATATCAAAGGCTTGTAAATGAAGTCATTTTATAAAAATAGAGAAGGTAAAAATCGAAGATATTTAGCGTATATTTGTCATTTAATCAGCTTTTAGTTGAATCATGGCGCTTTTCTTGGTCAAATGGCGCCCTATAATTATAAAAAATAATATCAGCAGATTATCTGTATGCTTTTATAAAGAATAAGAGAAAAAAATACCGTTTCATGAAATATACCCGCGTCTTTATTAATAGCTTAGCCTATGAGCTAGCACCACATGTAGTATCAAGTTCAGTACTTGAATCTCGTTTAGCTCCTTTATATCAAAAATACCGTATTCCAATGGGGCAACTTGCTGCATTAACAGGTATTGAAGAACGTCGCTGGTGGCCAAAAGGGCATCAATTATCTGATGGTGCAATTACGGCTGCTGAAAAAGCAATTGCTGAAACTGGCATATCAATTGATGATTTAGGTGCAGTTGTATATACAGGTGTTTGTCGTGATCAACATGAGCCTGCAACGGCTTGCCGCATTGCGGGTAAATTAGGCGTTTCTAATGACACTGCAATTTATGATATTAGCAATGCTTGTTTAGGTGTTTTGTCAGGTATTTTAGATATTGCTAATCGCATTGAATTGGGCCAAATTAAAGCAGGATTAGTTGTATCATGTGAATCAGCACGTCATATTGTCGATGTTACAATCGAAGATATGTTGTCAGAACCGACAATGCAAAACTATGCTCAATCATTAGCTACTTTAACTGGTGGTTCAGGTGCTGTTGCAGTGCTTATCACTGATGGCTCTTTTGATTTAAAAACTGATCGTAATCATCAGTTATTAGGAGCAAGTCACTTATCAGCACCTGAACATAATAATTTATGTCAATGGGGCCTAAAAGAAGTTGGCCCACAGTTGTATCGAGAATTTATGCGTACCGATGCAGTGACACTATTAAAAGAAGGTGTTTCTTTAGCAAAGAATACTTGGTCGCATTTTTTACAACAAAGAGATTGGATGATCGAACAAGTTGATAAAGTGATTTGTCATCAAGTTGGTGCAGCGAATCAAAAACAAGTATTAACGGCTTTAAATATCCCACCAGAAAAAGAATTTCCGACCTTCAAATTGTTAGGCAATATGGGCACGGTATCTTTACCTGTCACTGCAGCAATGGCACATGATAATGGTTTTTTGAAAAAAGGTGATAACGTGAGCTTTTTAGGTATAGGTAGTGGATTAAACTGTATGATGTTAGGTCTGAAATGGTAATGGAATCACTTTCTCCTTTTAAAAAAAATTATCTAGATCGTAATGGGCAAAAGTACCATTATATAAATGAAGGTACGGGCGATCCGGTTGTAATGGTTCATGGTAACCCTAGTTGGTCCTTTTATTATCGTAACTTGGTATCTTCATTAAGGTCGAGTCATCAATGTATTGTACCTGATCATATTGGGTGTGGTTTATCTGATAAGCCTGATGATACAGATTACAATTATACCCTTAAACAGCGTATTGATGATTTAGAAGCACTTCTTGAATACTTAGATATCAATGTTAATATCACTTTAGTTGTACATGATTGGGGTGGCATGATAGGTATGGGTTATGCTGCACGTTACCCTGAGCGAATTAAGCGTTTAGTTATTTTAAATACTGGGGCATTTCATCTGCCTAAAGACAAACCTTTCCCCTGGGCTTTATGGGTTTGTCGTAATACTTTATTGGGAACGGTTCTGGTTCGTGGCATGAATGCGTTTTCTTCTATTGCATCTTATATTGGTGTAAAACGACAGCCTATGGCAAAAGAGATAAGAGAAGCCTATGTTGCTCCTTTTAACTCTTGGAAAAACCGTATTTCTACTTTAAGGTTTGTGCAAGATATTCCTTTAAAATCAAGCGATAGAAATTACGACTTGGTTTCTCAAATAGCAAGTAGTCTTGAAAAGTTCAAAGATTTACCAAGTATAATTTGTTGGGGTTCAAAAGACTTTGTATTTGATAAGCATTTCTTAGCGCAATGGAAGCAAGAATTACCGCAAGCAAAAGTTCATGAATTTACCGACTGCGGTCATTATATTTTAGAAGATGCCAGTAGCGAAGTTGTGTCTTTAGTTACTAATTTTATAAACGAAAAATAAAACTTAATGATAATGTTTAAAGAATCAGATTTAAATAATGCAAATCTTTGTCGGCACTTAAAAAGTGCCGCAGTTAAAATGCCCTCAAGCTTAGCTGTTGCAGTTCAAAAAAGTCATTTTTGTAAACTTAATTATGATGAAATTGATTTTAAGACCTTAAATGAAAAAAGTGATGCAATTGCATACGCTTTAAATGCTTATGGCGTAAAGCAAGGCATGAAAGCTGTTTTAATGGTAACACCTAGCTTAGATTTTTTTGCTTTAACTTTTGCATTGTTTAAAGCTGGTATTATTCCTATTCTTGTCGATCCCGGAATGGGTGTTAAAAATCTTAAACAATGTTTTCTTGAATCGAAACCAGATGTTTTTATTGGCATACCAAAAGCACAGATCGCCCGAAAACTATTTTCATGGGGTAAAAAAAGTGTAAAACATGTTATAACCGTTGGTGGTAACGAGATTGTTTATCGCTTCACGGGGCAAATGACATTAAATCAATTATTAGCGAAATACCCAGTTAATGCGCCTTATCCAATGGTGACATTGGCTGATGATGATATGTCTGCAATTTTATTTACCAGTGGAAGTACTGGTGTGCCAAAAGGTGTTGTTTATAGCCATAGAATGTTTGAAGCACAAATTAGCGCGCTTAAAAATGATTATGAAATAAAACCGGGTGAAAGAGACTTAGCTACATTCCCTTTATTTTCGTTGTTTGGCCCTGCGTTAGGCATGGCCTCAATTGTGCCAGATATGGACGCAAGCAAGCCTATTACAGCAAACCCCAAATATATATTTTCAGCTATTGAAAAATATCAATGTAGTAATTTATTTGCCAATCCGGCTTTAATTGAAGTTTTAGGCAAAGCAGGTGAAAAAAAATCTCATAAACTAACGAGTTTACAACGTGTTATATCAGCAGGTGCGCCTGCTACCTTAGCCTCAATTAAAACTTTTAGTAAAATGCTTAATACCAATGTAGAAGTACTTAATTCTTACGGTGCAACTGAATCATTACCTTTAACAAAAATCGGCAGTGAAGCTTTGCTTAAAACCAAAGAGATTACAAATAATGGTGGTGGTATTTGTGTAGGTAAACCTGTTGAAGGTGTAAATATTGAAATTATTAATATTACAGAAGATGATATTGTAGATTGGAACACTGTAATAAATACGGATATATTATTAAAACCAAACCAAATTGGTGAAATTGTTGTTAAAGGCCCTATGGTAAGTCGTACTTATTATGAACGTAAAAGTGCAACTACATCGGCAAAGATAAAAGATGATGGTCAAGTTCGCCACAGAATGGGTGACTTAGGTTATTTAGATGACCAAGGCCTGCTTTGGATGTGTGGACGAAAAGCTCATAGAATAGAAACCAACCATGAAGTATTATTTTCAATTCCTTGTGAGCGTATTTTTAATACTCATAAAGCAGTTAAGCGTTCGGCATTAGTAGCAGTAACAAATAACAATGTTACACAGCCTATTTTATGTATTGAGTTAGAAAACGGATTTCGAATTTCTGAAAAAATATTATTTGGTGAATTAAAGCAAATAGGCGCTAAATTTACCCAAACTCAAAATATTACTGACTTTTTAATCCATCCTGACTTTCCGGTAGATATTCGCCATAACGCTAAAATATTTCGTGAAAAACTAGCCGTTTGGGCACAAAATAAAAAGAACTAAACAATGATTGATAACCAGATATACCCGCAAGATGAAAAGTTAATATCAGCTCTCAATATTTTAAAAAACAAGGCTAATCATGTATTCGTAACTGGTGCTGGTGGCTTTTTAGGTGAGTCAATATGTCGTTTTTTGTGCTCTGCCAATATCAAAGTGACAGGTTTTGCACGCTCTGACTATGACAATTTAGAAAAAATGGGTGTGCGAATGATCAAAGGTGATATTGCATCTAAAGATCAATTGATAAAAGCCATGACAGGCTGCGATTTAGTATTTCATGTTGCTTCAAAAGCGGGCGTATGGGGCAGTAAATCTGATTATTTTACTCCTAATGTACAGGGCGTTAAAAACATCATTGAAGCATGCAAAAAATTAGGTATTAAAAACTTGGTTTATACCAGCACACCGAGTGTTACTTTTTCAGGTATTGATGAAGCAGGCATAGATGAAAGCTTTCCTTATGCGAAACAGTTTTTAAATTATTACGGTGAATCAAAAGCAGTTGCTGAAAAAATGGTACTTGAAGCAAATAATACCCTGCTTAAAACGGTTGCCATTCGACCGCATTTGATTTGGGGGCCTAATGATCCTCATCTAGTGCCTAGAGTCATTGAACGGGCTAAAGCAGGTCGTTTAAAGTTAGTAGGTAAGCAAGATAAGCTTGTTGATACCATTTATGTCGACAATGCAGCTTACGCACATATTTTAGCCGCGGTGAATTTATTTACTGTTAATGCAAAATGTTTAGGTAAAGCCTATTTTGTGAGTAATGATCAGCCTATTACAATGGCAAGCATGCTAAATAAAATATTATATTGCGTTAATTTGCCTAAAGTAACAAAACGAGTACCTTCTTCAGTTGCTTATTTTTTAGGGTCTTTACTAGAAAGAATATATTTATTACTTGGTAAAAGGCAGGAACCTATTATGACACGCTTTGTTGCCAGACAACTATCGACGAGTCATTACTTTAATATTGACGCGATAAAAAATGATCTGGGTTACCGCCCTTTAATATCCATTGATGAAGGCATGTTACGTCTAAAAAAGTCCTTAGAAAATAAATAATCATTACATTTCATACAAGAGTTATTACAAAAATGAGCGAAATTTTTCACCATCCAGTGCAAATTTATTATGAAGATACAGATCACTCTGGTGTAGTCTACCACCCTAATTTTTTAAAGTATTTTGAACGTGCACGAGAGCATGTCATTGATAGTGATAAGTTAGCTAAACTTTGGAGTGAAAAAGGCCTAGGTTTTGCAGTATATAAAGCAAATTTGATTTTCCAAGATGGCGTTGAATTTGCCGAAGTGTGTGATATTAGAACGAATTTTGAATTTGAAGGTAAATACAAAACATTATGGCGTCAAGAAGTATGGCGTCCAGGTGCTAAAAAACCTGCTGTGATAGGTGATATTGAAATGGTTTGTTTAGATAAAGAAAAACGTTTACAGCCTATACCTGAAGAAATTTTGAACCCACTATCTGTTTTGTAGGTCACAATCTTGTTTTTTGTATCATCTTCATTTTTTATCTGAGTGCATGATAGCATCTTGTGAAACACCATTGTTATAGCTTATTTCTCCTGATTTATGCTCTTTGGTTAAGTAATAACCATAACTGACTGATTTATCGCTATGGTATTGTGTGCCATCAATAGTGCACATTAATTCGTTGGATAAATACGTTAGATAAAATAACGCGAAGAATATTTTTTCAGCTTCTGTACAAACTTTAAGAAGCTGATTGTTAATTTGACCTAAAATCGTTGTATTGACAATTAGTAAAATAATAAATTATTTTTATTAACCAATATTTTCATGCTCTATACATATAAGTGCGATATCACTCAGAGTCAGTGGCACTTTAACCAATTTACAATAAAAGCTATCATCACTTATTTTCTCGTTGTAACGACAAGAATTACACGTGCCAAAAGACTTCATATTATTCGATTTAATGAACGACATTAATAGCAACTTTAGTGACGCCTCTATCTCTTTTTGTTGTATATAAGATAAATCTTGACAAGCGTTTACAAACATTTTTGGTGGGATATTATCTTGAAATAATTTACTCCCCTGTTCGGTAACCTTTATATGAGTTATTCGTCTATCATTGATATCTGATTCCTTTAGAACCAGTCCCTTTCTTTCAAGAACCTTTATTGTTTGCGACACAGTACCTTTGGTTTGTCCTAAATATCGGGTAACTGCCATAGGGGTATCCGAAAATTGGTTGCAAACAGATAAATAGCCCAATACTTCAAGTTGAACTGGTTGTAATCCATGCTCAGAACCGGCTTGACGGGCGCTTACCTTCAAGAGTTCGGCAATGCGCTCTATGTAATTATAAATATTTTTTGTTTTCATAATTATTATAGTATCGACTAGCAACAAAGTTGACAAGCGTTAATTTATTAATTACATTAAGTTTCGACTCGAAACTAATTTTGGTTTGTTAGTTTTTGTGATTTTTAAAATGTTACCGAAATTAAAAAGTTCTATTTTCGCTGGCATGATGTGTACTTTGATTATGTGTTGATAAAGAGGAAAATAAATAATGAGTAACTTAATTTTAAAGTGTGACCTACATGACTACTTGGAAATTGCTTGTATTTATAAGATAACTGTTGAATTAACACTGAAAAATGGAGTGCATATTGTTGGCACACCTATTACAACAGGCGTTAATAAAGAGTCTGGTGAATACCTCGTAGTTCAAATAAAACATGGAGTTGAGGATGTTTCTATCCCTTTGTTGTCTCTACAATCAATGCGAGCTATATCATCTAATTCACATTTTGACAAAATTGAGTTTACTCATGAATAAACTACTAGCAAAGAGAGGAACATATCCTCTACTGTTTAATTGGTAAAGGTTTTCGTTCGTCAACTCAAAAGTATCCGCCATTTTTGAGTTGACTTGTGCGTCTAATATCACTCTAAAGCAACTCTGATTATTTTATCCCAACGCCTACTATTTTGTACATTTAAATACTATTGTTTTATGGTAAGTGCGTATATTTGAAAACAATGCCATTAACCTTTCAACCTGTAAACAAAAACATTCTTGAATTCCCTCCATTAGGAAAGTCGCGTTTAAATAGAAGAAGGGTTAACGAGTTAGATTTCATACTGACCTCAGATCTATTTAATGGGTTAACTTATTTTAAAAGTTTAGATGTTTTTCTCAAAGCCTTAATTAAATAATACCAAGCTAAATAAAAAACAGAGCAAAAATTATAGTATCGATTGATTAATTTTTTGTTGACAATTTGCGAACATGCTTGTAAGTTGACTTTGTGTCGACTCGATATTAAGTTGCACTAAAAGGAAAATATGATGAAGAAGTTAATTTCAGTTGCAACAGTAATAGCAGTTGCTCTATCTCTTTCAGTATGCGCTCATGATAATGCCAAACATAAAGGAGGTATTATGTCGGCTAAAAACGAAACTGTATTGGCTCCTTTTGATATCGTTCATACTAAAATATCCACAGCGGGTAATGTAGCGACATTTCACATGGCGGTATCTGGGCAAGCAGGTATCAATAAGCCGGCAGTGACAGGGAAATTGGCTGGCAGTGATGTGTTCTCCTATGTATGGCCTACATCGATCAATAGCTATGATGTCGGATTTGAAAAGAATGCCGGAATTCTAGCTTTGGCTGTTACTACACACCCAGATTTTGATGACACCCCGTTGTTTGATGAAAACGGCGACGGAAATACAGCTAATGATGGCAATATATGGCATAGCCATTGGGTCGTACTGCAACCGAATGAGTTATGTGGTAAAGGAGCTCTAGGAGTGGTAGACATTCCAGAAGGAAAATCCCCACGTTTGCCAAAAACCTGGCCTGGTTTCCCCATATTGCTAGATAGCCCTGGCTGGAATCCAACCATGAACGCTGAGACTGTTGAGGTGCGTATTCCTTTTGAAGATATTGGTGTTGTAGCGGGTGCAAGTTTCGATGGTGTAACTGCTGGTTTGAGGGTTAATCAAAGTGTACACGCGCCACTATTGTGTGTTGTTGATGTTATGGATGTAGCTTCAGGTGATTTAAGTCTACCAGGGAAAACCAACATATAATAGACTGAGTATGAAAGTAAAAAATACTATTTAGGCAAGATTAAAACGGCGAATAAAAGCTATTTACATTAAGTAAATTAGCATTTTGAACCGTTATTCCTGATCTATTGTTTTACAATATTTAAAAAGGTTATTATTATGTCATCTTTAGATTTTTCTTTAGCACCTGAATTAATAGTCAGCGATTGGATAAACACAACAGATTCTTTATCACTTGAGAAGTTGAAAGGCCAGTTAATAGTGATATACGCATTTCAAATGTTATGCCCAGGATGTGTATCTCACAGCATACCACAGGCCAAAAAAGTGCATGAATATTATGCAGATAGTCCAGTTAAAATAATAGGTCTTCACTCAGTTTTTGAACATCATGAAGCGATGAAAAAATACGCACTCGAAGTATTTAATCATGAGTATAAATTGGGTTTCCCTGTTGCTATTGATCAAGAATCAAAAGATGGTTTAATTCCTCAAACTATGCAGCGCTATAAACTTCGGGGAACACCTTCTTTAATCATTATTGATGAGCAGGGTCAACTACGACTCAACCATTTTGGTCATTTGGATGATTTGGTGGTGGGAAATATGATAGGATCGCTTTTAGCGAAGGAAGAGATCGCGACGAACGACAAGGAGGAGGTTTTATCAGCTTCAAGATGTAATGATGAGGGATGTAGTATCTAGTTTTTAACAATATATATGTCACTTAAAGTACTAAGGCTGTACGCTTTGTCTTTTTCGATAAAGCGTAGCGCTATCAATTACAAAGTTTATAGTTGGCAAAACAGAACGTTTTTCGAATAATTACAAAAAATTTAAAGCATGTTCCATCTAGTTATTGTCAATATTTAGCTCGCAGATTTATCAAATTGTAATTCACATAAGCGGTTATAAAGAGTGGAGGACTTTAACAAATCACTATGATTGCCTATATCTACAATTTCACCTTGATCCATCACAACAATTAAATCGGCATGTAACACGGTTGCTAATCTATGAGCAATGATCACTGTTGTATGATTTTTCATTAGTTGATCAAGTGCAGCTTGAACATGGTGTTCGCTTTGTGCATCTAATGCGCTGGTGGCTTCATCTAGTAATAAGATATCAGGATCTTTTAATATGGCTCTAGCAAGGGCGATTCTTTGTTTTTGACCACCTGATAATCGAACACCTTGTTCACCCAAAAAACTACTATATCCATCAGGTAAATTTTCGATAAACTCATGGGCATGTGCTTGTTTGGCTGCATGAATAACCTCTTGCTCTGTAGCATTCGGTCTGCCATAGCGAATATTATGCCAAACGTCAGAACTAAATAATATTGGGTGTTGTGGCACCATACCCATAGAATGGCGCAATTCAGTTAAGGCAACTTGACAAATATTAGTATTTTTAAGTTTTACTTGTCCTGATTGCGGATCATAGAATCTTTGCAATAGCTCAAACATGGTTGTTTTACCGGCTCCAGAAGGGCCGACAAGCGCTATGGTTTGGCCATTGGCTATCTTCAGGTTAATATTTTTTAGGGCAGGAGAGTTGGGGCGTGATGGATAACTAAAATTAACATTCTCAAACTCAATATCTATTTGACTTGTTTGGTTTATCGGTTTTGGATTACCAGAAGTTGTAATATCGCTCTTTACTTTTAATAATTCTAATAAGCGGGTAGCGGAGCCTGCAGCTCGCTGTAATTCACCATATACTTCTGCAATTGTTGCTACCGACATGGCTACCATAATGGCGTAAAATACAAATGCACCGAGTTCACCGCCAGACATTTTTCCTGATAAAACATCCATACCACCAATCCATAACATGAAACTAATAGCTGAAAATGTGAGAAATATAACGACAGCGATTAAAAATGAGCGTTGCTTTACACGTTTCTTTGCAACTTCAAAAGCTTTTTCTACTTCATCGCTAAATGCATTTTTTTCTTTTTCTTCATGATTGTAACTTTGAACAACTTTGATATTTTGAATTATTTCACCCACATAAGTACCTATATCTGCAATAGCATCTTGGCTACTAGCTGCTAGTTTTCTTACTTTACGACCGAAAACTATCATAGGAACTAATATAAGAGGAACACAAACTAATACTATTGAGGTTAATTTTAGGTTTGTTATTAATAGCATAATAATGCCACCAATGAGCATCAGGAAACTACGTAGCGCCATTGAGAATGATGAACCTACTATAGATTGAAGTAAGGCGGTATCTGTGGTAAGTCGTGACATAATTTCACCACTTCTATTTTCTTCAAAGTAGCTAGGGTGCAAAGTGATAATTTTATTAAATACTGCTTTTCTGATATCACCACTGACACGCTCACCGAGTAGTGACATTAAGAAGAATCGACAGAAGGTGCCAATAGCTAATAAACTAATCATAATAATCAAAATTAAAATTGCAGAACTAAGTTGTTCTTGTGAACCGGCAATAAAACCGTTATCTATCACAAATTTGACGCCTTGCCCCAAAGATAAGTTAACCGCAGCGGTCAATAATAAGGCGATGAGTGCGCTAGCAACTATCATTTTATAAGGTTTTATAAATGCAAATATAGGCAATAAGCTTGTAAAAGCTTTTTCATTTATTTTGTCTGTCATTATTAGTTCAATTTAAGAGCTTTATATATAAATGGATGTGAAATAGTTAAATTCAAGTCAGGTTAACTATGATAGGATTTTATTATATGTATCTAAATGTAAATAGGTTGTGAATAACTTACCAAAACTAACTGATTGTAAAATAGTTTTTCAAGATAAAATCGCTTTATTAAGCTTTAATCGAGATGATGTTAGAAATGCATTAACTGGCACCGAAATTGTAAATGATATTGTAAAAACAGTTACATGGATCAATAAAAATCAAAATGTTGCCGTTTTAATTATAACGGGCGAAGGTGCAGCATCCTCATCGGGAGGCAATATTAAAAATATGGCGCAGCGTTCAGGTGATTTCTTAGGAAATGTTCAAGAGCTAGAAAAAAAATATAGAGAGGGTATTCAACAAATGCCAATAGCAATGAATAAACTCGAAGCACCTGTGATAGCCGCTATTAACGGTCCAGCTATTGGTGCTGGTTTCGATTTAGCAAATATGTGTGACATCAGAATCGCATCAACAAAAGCCAAATTTGGTGAAACTTTTGCCAATTTAGGTTTGATACCTGGTGATGGTGGAGCTTGGTTTATGCAACGGATTATTGGATATCAAAAAGCGGCAGAACTAACATTCACTGGTAGAGTGATAAATGCACGTGAAGCAAAGGAAATAGGCATTGTCTTAGATGTTACTGAACGGCAAAATTTAATGATTAAAGCGATGGAATTGGCCTCTGATATCGCAAATAAACCGACAGCTTCTTTAAGATTAACTAAAAGGCTGATGAAAATGGCTCAACGAACTGAGTTAGGTGATTTCTTAGATATATACCCAAGCCACTTCAAGATGTGAGGTTCAGGACTGCTGAGCAATTCATGATCTAGGCGCATCTTTGCATTAATGGTTACTCCCTTAAAAAAAGATGGACCGGCAATATGCTCCTGCATTGCTCTAGTACCTACATCCATGCAGGCAACAACGAGCATGATTTGCTCAGAAGTCCCTGTAAGGTTGGTTTATAAATACTTTATGCAGCGTTATTGATTTTGAAAAGGGAATAACCATGTTCTTCAATCAATGCCTTGCCTAAAGTATTTCTAATTCCAACTGAATCCTGCATCTTGAAGTGGTTTGGGTATATGTGCAGTATTTCAAGGTATGTGTCATAACAACCCAGAACATTTAGATGCAGTTAATGTACTAATGGAAAAGTTAGCAAAATAAAATGTTTTTATGATTAAAAATAAGTCGATTAAATCGTGATTAACGACTACTTTTAAGAGACTTAGCAAGCGTGTTTGGGTGAATTTATGCATACAACCTTACTTTTATTAATGTTTTTTGTGATTTCGATATTATTAGGCATTTTATTAAGGCGACTGTTGCAAAATACAGCCATACCTTATTCGGTTGCTTTGTTATTATTAGGCATGCTCATTGGCACTATGCTTGATTTTGAAATGCAGACGCCTATATTTAATGAAATAAAAGCTTCTTTTTCACTTGCTAGTCAATTAGATGCCAACCTGATCATGTTTATTTTCTTGCCTGCTTTGGTTTTTGAGTCTGCTTTTTCTCTTGAAGTACATTTATTTAAACGTATGTTATCGCAAATTGCATTATTGGCTATTCCAGGCTTAATTATTTGTACTTTATTCACTGCAATATTAAGTATGTGGGTATTGCCTTGGGAGTGGACTATTCCAACAGCCTTAATGTTTGGTGCCATTGTTAGTGCTACCGATCCAGTTGCTGTTGTCGCGCTCTTAAAGGAGATGTGCTCAAGGGCAAGGTTACAAACATTATTAGAAGGAGAGTCTTTGCTTAATGATGGTACTGCAATTGTTTTATTTACGTTATTTCTCACACTTGCAACGCAAATAAAGCCGGAATTTAATACGCTTGCCGTCATTGTTGAATTTTTTAGAGTGGTAATAATTGGAGTGGTGATTGGTGCTGTTGTTGCTGGTATTAGTTTGGCTTTTATAGGCTCTTTATTTAATGATAGCTTAATAGAAATTGCATTAACTTTAGTGCTACCTTATGTTGTTTTTTATTTATCAGAACATGTATTTCATGCGTCAGGTGTTGTAAGTGTTGTCACTTTAGCATTAATTTATGCGGGACCTGGACGTACGCGTTTTTCACCTGAAGTGATGGAACATATGCATCATTTTTGGCATACCTTATCGTTTTTATTCAATACATTAATTTTCATCTTAGTTGGTTTAGTTATATCAACAAGATTAGGAGTGGCTGATTTAGCTAATTGGGAATATTTAGCAATTATATTTATGGGGATCTTAATTATTAGAACGGTTGTTATCGTTGGCTTAATGCCAATTCTCGCGCGCATCGGTATTGGCCTAACTAAAGAAAAATCAATCGTGCTTATTTGGGGGGGCTTAAGAGGTGCTGTTTCGCTTGCCCTTGCATTAATTGTGGCAACTAATGAGTCTTTAGATATACAACTCAGAGATCAAATATTATTTTTAACAGCTGGTATTGTGGTTTTAACTATTATTGTTAATGGCTCATCTATGCGTTTTGTTATGGCTAAATTAGGATTAGATAAGTTACCTGTTGCAAAACAAAAAACATTAGCAAAAGTACAAGTTAAAGTTTCAGATGAGATCATAAAAGTAAGAGAGAAATTACAAGGCGACACAAACTTAAAAGCTGTGAATTGGCCTTTAGTTGATTCAAAACTGCTTTCTATTAATACACCATATGTCGATGAACAAGAAATAGATACTCAAGTGGAGTATCTTCGAAAATTACTTGAATCAGAGCGGCAATTTTATTGGAATCAATTTGCTAAAGGCTTATTAAGTACAGATGCTACTCAGATTTTAGTTCAAGCAATAGAGGAGTCCCTTGATGGTAAACCTAAAATATGGCCTCGGCCTTATATTGAACGTAAGTGGCAAATGCCTAAATGGATAATTAGAAGTCAATCATTACCCATAATGAGTACATATGCAAAATCAGCAAGTTATAAACAACACGTCATTATTTTTGAAAGTGCCAGAGGGTTATTTGAAGCGAGTAGTTATATTTTAAATATAGCACCTAGTCTATCTCTGGAACCTGCACAATTAGAGCAAGCCATGATGCAAATGAAAGCTGTAAATGATTTCTCTATTGAAACTTTAAAAAACTTTAGAGAAACATCTCCCCATTTAGTGAAACGGGTTGAATCTTATTTAGCATTACGGATTTTACTCAATACTGAACGTAAAAAACTACAAGAATTATCTCATGAAGGCATGATTTCTGAGGTAGATGCAGAAAAACTGATTGAAGAAGTTGAATTTAAAATGCATGAAAGTAAAAAACTTAATAGCTAATTTGGTTGGAAAAATAATATTTATCATTTAAGTTAGATAACTTTTTATTAAGCATTAAAACCGACTTGTAAAGGTCGGTTTTAATTTCAACGCTAGGGTTTAATTCTAGCAGGAAAATGTTATTTGTTAAGATAAAAAGCTTTCATGGCAGTGTACATTGAGTAGATATCTACTTTTGAAGCAACGGCATAAGGTGAATGCATACCTAGAACTGGCACACCAAAGTCGATTACATCCATATTGTTTTCAGATAAAGCACTACCGATTGTACCACCGGATGCCTTTCCTTTATAAGTACTTGTTTGCCATAAAATACCTGCATTATCAAGATAGTTACGTGTCCAAGCTATGTACTCAGAGTTTGCATTAAATCCACCACCATAAAGCTTTATATTGATGCCTTCGCCTAATTTAGGTGCATTACCTAATTCCCAAACACCAGGCCAGTTAGGATTAACGCCAGGGTTCACATCAACAGAAATAACTTTAGTTTTACGTAATGTTTTACGTAAAAGGTAATCATTATATGTTTGAGGAGATTGTTGATAAAGCAATTGGCTAATTGTATCAACTAAGTAACTAGAGTCAGCACCTGTATTATTTAAGTTACCCACTTCTTCATTATCAACTAAAAATGTTATAGCAGTGAATTCAGTCTCGTCAATTTCTAAGATCGATTTTACTGCAGCAAAAGCAGAAATTTTATCATCTTGACCATAAGCTGCTACCATAGAGCGATCTAAACCTACATCTCTTGGTTTTACTGCTGGTACTAAAGCAAGCTCTGCAGAAACTAAATCAGTAATACTGATACCATAATTATTTTTTAAGAAGTTTGTTACTTCTTGCTGTACTGTAGAGTCATTACCCGGCTTAGATGCGATAATAATATCTAACTCTTCTTTTTTAATTACTTCTCTATTTGTGCGCTTGCGATAATCACGATCAACATGCGGTGCTAAATCAGGAATGATTAAAACAGGATCATTATTGTTTAAACCGATGTTGATATTTACATGGGAACCGTCTTTTTTATCAACGCGTCCAATAAGTGCTAATGGGATATTTACCCATTGATAATTTTTCATACCACCATGAGTATAAGTTTGAAAAAGCGCAAATCCATTTTTTTCATAAAGTGGACGGCCTTTTAACTCTATACGTGGTGAATCAATATGAGCACCGGCGATACGAACCCCATCTGCTATAGGCTTAGTTCCAATTACCATCAATGTCATAGCACGATCACGGTTTATACTATAAAGTTTAGCGCCTGTTATGATTTGACTATCATCTGTCAGTTGTTTAAATCCGGACTTTTCAACAAGCTTTTTAGTTTCTGCTACAAAAGTCAGTTCAGTGCGAGCTCTGTCTATAAATGATTTATATTCTTCATTATAAGATTGAACGTGTTTTAGTTCTGCTTTTGATAAAGCCAGCCAAGAATTCTTAATGTTACCTTTAGCAATTACATTTGATGTTGTTAGCGTTAAAACAATAGAAGCCACTAATAAAATTTTATTTCGCATTGTCATTTTCAATTATATTTTAGATAGTTATATGTTAATGGTCATACAAAGCGATATCAATGGTGTTCCTCTGTGAGTTTTAGCTATTTACCTTCTTTATAGCGAAAAAAATAAGCTAAACAGGATTACGCATTTTAAATTCGAAAATAGGGATAAATACATGGTTCGCGAGTTTGGGTTAATTTTTTGCTTAGCTATACTTTAAATAATGAATATTATAGGAGTTGAACATGGCTATTTCACGTAAATTACAAGAGTACCTCAGCAAGCAAGATATTTCATTTCAAACTGTTTCTCATTTTTATAGTAATAGCTCTATTGGTAGCGCAGTAGCAACAAGCATACCACCGAAAAATATCGCTAAAGCAGTTTTATTAGTCGATCATGATGGACACCGGCTTATGGTAGTGTTACCTGCGGATCAAAAAATAAGTATGTTATCTATTAATGAAAAGCTAAACGCTAGATTTGAATTATTAAAAGAAAATGATGTCTTTGATTTATTTATGGATTGCGCTCAAGGCGCTGTTCCTCCTGTGGGTGATGCTTTTAATATGTCTATGGTATGTGATGATTCTTTAGATTTGTTAGATAATGTTTATATCGAGGCGGGAGATCATGAAACATTACTACGATTAACACATAAGGACTTTGAAAATATTATGAGTAGTAGTAAACATTTAAAAATATGCAAAAAGACTATTCATTAATATTGTTTTGATAAAGTTTTATATTATCAATGCTTGAAATTGCGCGTTGCTGATTTTTCTTGAATAAAGATATTATTTGTTCTGTAGGTGAGCTAAAACAGTTTATGGGTATATATAAATCGTACCCGTAAATTTTTCGTAGTATTTGCATCTGATGTAACCAAGCTGCTATTGGACCTGTTATTTCTTGACCTTGTAATGTTTTAAAAGGAGAAAAATTAATTTGAGTTTGCTCAACCTCAATTTCATTGTTTTGAAAAGCTAAAATTAATAAATGATTTTGTTCGTGTAGTAAATGATTTGCTAAACGTGGTGTTATGATATTTGTGTCGCAGTCATAACTACGTAATTTTATACCGATAAAATTAATATTTCTTTCAGCTAAGTCATCATTCCCTTTAGGGTGATGTATGAGCTGGATATTTGTCCAACTTATACTCCATTTTCCTTTCCTATGATAATAAAATAGCTTCTCATCTGTTAATCCAAGACAATACTGTGGTTCAAAATATTTTAAAATACTAAGGCTAATAATTAGTACGGAAATTAAGCTGAAAATAATGATATAAATTTGATATTGCTGCCATAAGTAGAATGATGAGATAATACAACTAAGCGTCATAAAAACGCCTAAGAGCATCGTAACGAATTGATTACGATGCGCTTGAGATTTGATTAAAATAGGATATTCAATTTCATTCATAACTTAAGTATAGACAAAAAAATAAAATAGCTAATTGAATTTACAACAATAACCCTCCGTCTATATGTATCGACTGTCCTGTAATATATTTACTTTTATCACTTAATAAAAATTCAGCCAAGTTTGCGACTTCAACAGGTGTTCCTAAACGAGCCAATGGAATTTGGTTAGTGATATTTCTCATAGTTTGGTCATCTAGAGGTATGTGCTCAGGGGAATCTTTTTTGATATACCCGGGTACTATTACGTTACATCTAACGCCTTGTGCTGCATATTGGGCAGCAAAAGATTTAAATAAAGCTTCTAGGCCCGCTTTAGCAGATGCAGATGCTGGATTAATATTCTCACCAACTATCATTTTATGTGCTAAAAATGAACTGATACCAATAAAACCTCCCCGAGTTTCTATTAGAGACTGAGCCAGCGATGACAGTATCATAAAATTACTTTGTTGCATTAAGTTGACTGATTTCATAAAACCTTCGACAGGTAAATATTCAAAATTACGCCAATCAGGAAAACCCGCATTAGAAACCACACCATTAATTTTTTTTAAAACTGATTTTGCTGAATTTATAAATGTATTTGTTTGTGATAAATCGCTTAAATCTGCTGTAAAAGTAAAGACAATAGCACCTTTATTTATGCACTCCTGCGCGACCTCCTCTAAGCCAATCGTATTTGAGTGAGTGTGTAAAACAAGTTCTACGTTAATATTTGCAATTGATTTTGCAATGGCGGCACCAATTCCACTAGCTGCACCTGTTATAATAAATCCACCTGATAAAGACATTATTTTTCCAATTTATAATTTTTAATAGGATACTTTATACGAAAGATAAAAAATATCCGTTAATGTTAATTTAAAGTAGGGTTAAATCAGTTACCTTGGTAGAATTAAATCAGAATCGAAAGTGATAAAGATGGAAATAGTCTGTGGCTAAAGTAACAAAAGAAAAAATAAAATTTGTATGTTCTGAATGTGGTAATGATCATCCTAGATGGCAAGGACAATGTGCAAGTTGTAAGGCATGGAATACGTTAGCCGAATTTAAAGAGGCTAAATTACCGAGTCAACAAAGAGCGCAAGCAGTTCAAGGTGGGTATGCGGGTACTTTAGGTAATGTTGTAAAAAAAATGGATGACGTTTCAAGCATTGCACTTGATAAAACAACCACAGGCATTGGTGAATTAGATCGTGTTTTAGGAAATGGATTAACAATTGGTTCTATCATTCTTATATCGGGTGATCCTGGTGCGGGTAAAACGACTATTCTGACACAACTTGCTGCAAATATGAGTCATAAAACAACGGCTATGTATTGTACTGCAGAAGAAAGTTTAGAGCAGTTTAAGGCACGTGCGACTGAGCGATTGAAAATAAACTATGTACCGGACCAATTACTTCTCATGTCTGAGTATATTATTTCGAATATAATGGCAAAGGCACTTGAATCAAAAGTTAAATTTTTGATTATTGATTCGGTTCAAGCACTTGAAAGTGAACACTCAAATGGTAGTGCGGGTTCTATTGGCCAAGTTAAAGGTTGTGCACAAGAGTTAAGTAGATTTGCTAAAACCCATGGTATTACTTTAATTTTAGTTGGCCATGTTACCAAAGGTAGTGACTTAGCAGGTCCTAAAACATTGGAGCATATAGTTGATACTTTGCTTCACATTGAAGTGAATGACAGTATTATTCGTACTATGAGGGCAAGTAAAAACCGATTTGGTGATGTTGATCAGGTAGGGATTTTTCAAATGAACTCTCGTGGCATGATTTCGGTTGATAATCCAAGTAAATTATTTTTATCTGGTGCAGATGAAAGAGCGGTTGGCTCAGCTATTACTTGTATTCGAGATGGCAGTCGAAATTTATTATTAGAAGTGCAAAGTTTAGTATCACAATGTGAAGGTGAGCATCCTCAAAGAGTCAGTATTGGGCTTAACTTTAATCGTTTAAAAATGATAACAGCTGTATTACGTAAACATGGCAGAATACAGTTATTTCATGATGTTTATGTCAATTTAGTTGGGGGTTTAAAATTGCCTGATACAGATACCAGTGCCGATTTAGCTTTAGCTGCGGCTTTAGTAAGTTCACTTAATGATATAGAAATGTCGCGTAAATATTGTTTTATGGGAGAAATATCACTCAGTGGAGAAGTGAGACCAATTAGCGGTGGTGTGCCTCGTGTAAATGAAGCAATAAAACATGGCTTTGAGCAAATATATATTCCTAAAGCGAATTACCATAAATCAATGGAAGAAGGTAATGCTAAGATAATTGTGATAGAACATATTACAGACTTACTAGAAGCTTTAAAATAGCTTTATTCGGTTGGTTATTGTGATTTAAATATACGCATAAGTTGTTTTTTGGTAATTTAGAACGCTAGCATATTTAATCTAATTGATATCAAATAAAGGATTAATCTTCTGAGTCTTTATTTTGCCATTCATCATTGATCAAATCATCTGTTTCATCAATGCCTTCTTGTTTTTGCCAAGAATAGTTTTTTTCTTTTAATTTAGGATCCCAGTGCCTAAAAAATATGGCAGATATTAATCCTGCAATTGCACCAAATAGATGATACTCAAAAGAAATACCTTGCTCTGTTGGTAAAATTGTTAAAACCATGGAGCCATACATATAAAATGCAATCATTAATAAAACACTAGATCGTTTATCTCGACGTAATATTCCAGCAGTAAAAAGATAAAAAAATAAACCATGAGTTAATCCACTTGCACCAAAATGAAAACTATCTCTTGCAAATAGCCATACGCCGATGCCAGAGAAAATCCAAATTATTACAATTGTCCACCATCTTGATTTTGGATAGCCATAAATTAACAAGCTACCGAGTAAGATTAAAGGTAATGAGTTACCTAGTACATGTTGCCAAGAACCATGAATTAAAGGAGCAGTTAAAATACCAACCAATCCCGCTAATGTGTGTGGTTTCACACCAAGTTGATATAAATCAATAGTATAGTATGTTTGCCAGCATTTAATTATCCATAGCAATATAACAAAGGCGCTTGCAATTAATATGCTTTTTTGTAGAGATGTATTTTTATTCATAATAAAAAGATAGAGATTTTTTAAAATTTCACAACTAAAATATTTAATATCCATGAATGGAAACAATCCTAATGGTGAAAAAGAATCAAATAAAAGTAGAATTGAGATCAGCCAAAATTCCGTATTTGGGTTTGATTGCAGAGCATTTTTGGTTTGTGATCATTAATAATAATGATCACAAAGAGCGCTGGGAAGTATGGCAAAAACCCGACTGCTGTAATACAAGTTGGGGCCATTTACATCAAGACTTATTGCCTTTTGATAGTGCAGTTGGTACTGGTATGAGTAGTGTTGAATCTGTTTTTGAAGGTAAGAACGCGTTAGCGTTAAAAGCAGTTATTAGACAATCAAAAGTAAATTATAAAAACAGAAATTGCTATTATTATTGGCCTGGCCCAAATAGTAATACTTATGTTCAAACTATGCTAAATAAGGCTAAGATTGATTTTTTTCTACCCCCTACGGCAATAGGGAAAGATTATTATGGTTGGTATGATTATTCAAAACAGTTAAATATTACTAGAATATCAACTTTAATTCTAGGTATAAAAATATGGCATGGTCACCAGTACGAACTAAATTTATTGTCTTTAACTTTTGGTGTGCATTTAAAACCATTCAAAATAATACATCCTTTTAGTCGATATCATAATTCAGAAAAAGTATGAATTAGTAATCTTGCCCCTTTCTCATTTTATTGTATTTTTTAATGAGTACTTGACGTAATTGTGTCAGCGCATAAATAATTTTTTTACTATAAAAAATCAAAATAGTTTTTTAAATTATCACTTTTAAGTTAAACTTGTCACTTGTGTCAACTTGAGTTTTATTAGGTTACTATGCTAGCAATTTCACACTTTAGTCTAAAGACCATCAAAGGGGATATATTTGGTGCTTTAACATCTACAATTGTGGCGCTTCCTTTTGCGCTTGCATTTGGTGTTACTTCAGGTGCAGGGGCGAGTGCCGGTATTTATTGTGCAATATTGACTGGTTTTTTTGCCTCTTTATTTGGTGGTACCAATCAGCAAATTACAGGACCAAATACTGGTCTAACAGTGGCTATGGCTGCAATTTTAACTAACTTTGTATCTCTTTCCCCTGATAATGGTTTAGGTGCAGCATTTACCGTGGTGACATTAGCTGGACTTTTCCAGATGTTATTTGGATTACTGAAGTTAGGTAAGTATTTTATTTTGGTGTCTTACCCTGTGATTTCAGGTTTTACTTCAGGCATTGGCATATTAATAATTATATCCCAAATAGAGCCTTTATTTGGTTTGCCATTATCAGAGCTATCTATCTCAATAAATATTTTTACAGATACAAATGTTTTGTTAGGAGTTGCGTGTTTGTTATTGCTGATGTTATGGCCTCAAAGGTTTAATCAAATAGTACCAGGTAGCATAATCGCTTTATTAGGCGCGACTACATTTTATATACTATCTGACAGTCAGCTACCCGTCGTTGGTGCAATTTCAAGTGAATTACCTTCTTTTTCTTCACCTGTTTGGGTAAGTTCATTAACAGGTGAAATGATTAAATCAGCATTATTAATCGCGACTTTAAGTACACTTGATTCTTTAATGACATCTTTAACCGTTGATAGTATCAATAAGAATTTACACGACTCTGATAAAGAGCTTATAGGTCAAGGTATCGGTAATATGATTGCAGGCTTTTTTGGTGCATTGCCAGGCGGTGGTGCAACAATGCGTACGGTAACAAATATCAGAGCTGGTGGCATAACACCATTATCAGGTATGTTACATGCTTTATTTATCCTAGCCATTGTACTTTGGGCTGGTGAATATACCGCTTTCATACCTGTTGCCGTGTTATCAGCCATTTTATTTAATGTCGGTATTAATATTATTGATTGGAACTTTCTAAAGCGTTTACATCAAATCCCACTATTTAGCGTAGGGTTAATGATTTCAACCATGATTATGTCGGTAGCTGTTGACCTTGTTACTGCGGTATTAATTGGTGTATTTGTCGCAAATTTAGTAACCATAAGGCGGTTATCTGAAATTCAGCTAGATAATTTGAGCATATTTACAGAGAAAGAAATTGCTCAATTACCTTCAGATGAAAAAGCGTTATTTGAAGTGTTATCAAATAAAGTACTATTGTTAAATATTTCTGGTCCTATCGGTTTTGGTGTAGCCAGGGGTTTAAAGCAAAGTGTTTCGCAAATAGATCAAAATAAAACTTTATTGGTTGATTTTACGCATGCGAGATTTGTCGGCATCACAAGCACCATAGCTATTGAAGAAATTATTCTAAGTTACCAAAATCAAGGTAAAGATATTTTATTAGTGTGTTTATGTGATCGTGTGCGTGAGGACTTCGACAAAATAAAGTTATTAGATAAAATTGATGCTAAACATATCTTTCAAACCCGAAAAGATGCACTTTTATACATGAATACCAAATAACACCTGAATAGAAAACTCTTATTGATACAAATGTTATATTAAAGAGTAAAATAGACGCATATCACTCTTTTTAGAGCGCGCGATTAATATCCATACTTTTGTGTAATACTAATTCCGATAATTAAGTGACCACTCAGAGCTTATAAGGTTTTACAATTCTAGGCATGCCAGTGAATTCATGGTATTCACTTTAGAACAGAGGTAATAACGAATGTAAATTATCAAAAACTCCTTTTAGGCGGGTTTCAAAGCGCTTTATGCTGCGTTATTGGTTTTGAGGAGGGAATAACTATGGTCTGTAACCAATGCCTTGCCTAAAGCGCTTCTAATTCCAACAGAATCCTGCATCTTGAAGTGGTTTGGGTATAATCAAAATTTTTATGAATGTTATAAGACTTTGGCTAGGTTTATAATTGCAACCGATAGATTCTGTATCAGAAAGTAATGTTAATGAAACACTTGCTTATCTATTTTAGCATTATGATTGTTTCAGTAAATTTGCATGCAGATAATAGCTCAATTAATAAAATACAAAATTATGGAGATTTAAAAGGCTTAAAAATAGGGCTTATTAAATTTAAGTTATTAAGTATTTTGATAAATATGTAAATAGTAATTTAAAAAACTCAGATATATATCTATATTTTATAAAATTTTCTTCTACTTAAAAAAAATAGTATTAGATAAACAAAATGCTACAAATTAAAATAACTCTCCTACACTTTAAATCGAAACCTAGTTTGTATCAGCGTTGATACAAAAGTAAAACAAACTGCTACCCTAAAAAAAAAGTCTAGTGGTAAATTCACCTATATATTATAAGTGATGCGTACGGAGTGTTATATGAGGAATATCTATCTTTTATTTGTTCTCCTTAGTGCTTTTATTTCTGTGAATTTAGAAGCTATAAATAAAAAAACCTTTAAAAATAGACATTGGATTAAAATTTTTGACAACCCACCAGAAGAACATTCTAATCTAAACAGTAAAGCATCAAAATCAGCTATATATAACTTAGATTTAAGTTCATTTTCAAATCATCTTTTTTCAGATAAAGAGATAATTGTAGAGTTACCACTGCCAAATGGTGATTTTGCAATATTTAATTTTCAACCATCTAGCATAATGGCACCAGGGTTATCTCTAAAATATCCGAGCATAAGAACTTTTAGTGGGTTTGAAGTAGGTAATTCAAAACATAAAGGTCGATTTGATATTTCAACTAATGGCTTTCATGGGGTATTTATTTACAAAGGGGATAAAGTATTTATAGAGCCTATTAGTCGTAATAACAATAAGACTTATCATAGTTATTTTAGAGCAGATGCTCAAACAGTGTCAGATAAATCAATAGGTAAAAGATTTGAACCAATAAAGGATAAATTTAGATTAGAAAATTTAAAACATGCTTATAGTTTAAAACGCACAAATAAAATAGAGCAAACTAAAGATTACCGTATAGCAATCGCAACAACGGGAGAATACAGTGAGTTTCATGGTGGCACAAAAGAAAGTACCTTAGCTGCATTAGTGACTTTACTAAATAGAGTAAATGAAATTTATCAAAATGAATTGGCTATTAAATTAGTATTAGTAAATAACAATGATACTATAGTATATACCGATAAAGACACCGATCCTTTTAAAAATACAGATGAAGATATAGATGTTATTTCAGATATAATTAATACTTCAATAGGAGTTGATAATTATGATATCGGTCATATTATAGGTACTGGAGGTGGTGGATTAGCAGGCTTTGCTGTAGTGTGCTCTGAATTTAAAGCCGAAGGTGTGACAGGAAGTGCAAGTCCTACTGGGGATGCTTTTCATGTTGACTATGTTGCTCATGAAATAGGTCATCAATTTGGAGCAGATCATACATTTAATGGATCTCTAGGTGCATGTGACGGTAATAGAGAAACCTTAAGTGCTTATGAACCAGGAAGTGCATCAACTATTATGGGGTATGCAGGAATTTGTGATGATCAAAACTTACAAAATAATTCTGATCCATATTTTCATATTCGCTCAATTGATCAAATCAGACAGTTTTCATCACAAGGCGCAACGTGTGGAACAAGCAAAACACAAAATAATCACACTCCAATTATTGATGCATTAGCTGAATTTACCATCCCTGCCAAAACGCCATTTACGTTAACAGGACAGGCAACTGATGCCGAAAATGATTCGCTATCTTATAGTTGGGAACAGTATGATTTAGGCGTTCAAAGTAGTAGTAAACAAGATGATCAAATTGATGATGGTACAAGACCTTTATTTAGAAGTTTCTCCCCAAAAGAAACCGGCGATAGAACATTTCCTAAAATTGAAAGTATTATTGCTAATAACATCGTGTTTGGTGAAACCTTGCCGACGACTACAAGAACGTTAAATTTTAGATTAGCAGTGAGAGATGGCCAAGGAAATATCGCTGATCAATCGGTGAAATTAAATGTAATTCAAAGTGACAATGGGTTTAATATAAATGAACCTTCCGCCTCAACAAGATGGAATGATACTGTGAATTTAGTTACTTGGGATACTTCAAATACGCAGCAAGCGCCAGTTTCATGTAGCTATGTTGATATTTTATTGTCAACTGATTCTGGTATTAACTTTAATCATACCCTTGTGTTGAATACTTTAAATGATGGCTCTCAGGAAGTTGAAATTTTAGATATAAATACAAATAAAGCGCGTATTAAAGTCAAATGTAAGAATAATATATTCTTTACAATAAATAGTAGTGATTTTGAGATTAACAGTGGATCAGCAATAGGTAGTAAACCAATATTTTCTGGTCAAAAAGATTTAGAAATAGATGAAGATATAAGTTTAGACATTGTATTATCAGATTTGATTTTTGAAGGAAACCAACAAGTAGATTCATTGAGTTTAGCTGGCGGTGATAACTATACTTTTTCTGGTTTAAAGGTAAAACCGAATGAAAATTTCAATGGCATATTACACATAATTGCATCAGCTAAAAAAGGTGATTTTATAAGTGAATTATTTAACATTAAAGTAATTGTCAATTCAGTAAATGACTTACCAAGTGCTAAAGCTGATTTTGAAAGTGTAGACAAAGGGTCTACTGGAAATTATATTGATGTGTTAACTAATGATACGGATATAGATAACGATATTTTAATTATCAAAAGCTTTGAATATATAGGTATTGGAAGTGTTGAGTTATCAGGAAATAAACTGATATATACACCGGCAGTGGATTTTACCGGTGTAGAGTTAATCGCTTATAGCATTGATGATGGTAATCAAGGAACAAGTACTAATACAGTAACAATAACAGTTATGGATGAATCTGTTGAGGAAGCTAAAAAATCTTCAGGCGGTAGCTTAAGCTATTTTTTAAGTTTAATCGCTTTATTTATAGCAAGAAAAAAGCGAGTTAAAAAATGAATAAATACGTAGTCGCATCTATATGTGCATTAGCAGCATGTGGTAATAGTGATGTATTACAATCTAAGCAACAGGATTTAAAAAAGCCAGTAAATAAAGTAATGAAAGCTATCGATATGGCAAAATCTCAATCAGATTTTAGATTGTATACAGCACTTGGTCGTAAATTAACAATTCCAGGCTTTGAGAATAGAAACTTTGAAACGATAAAATCTCAATGTGGACTTAGACCTATGAAAGGAACTGGAGATGTATTTAAATCAACTCAGGAAAAAAAAGAAAGGCGTTTGAAATATCAATTTGCTCGCCAGTATAATGAAATTATGTATCTTTTATGTTTAAAAAATAGTTAAAATAAAACTAATCAATTAGCATATATATAAAATAAGATAAAAACTTTATGGCAGATAATGAAAAAATACTCTTAATTGATGATGATGTTGAATTAACCTCATTAATAAAGCAGTTCTTGGTAATGAATGGCTATGAAGTGGAAGTCGAGCATCATGGTGAAAAAGCGGTACTCAGTATATTAAAGTATAAACCTGATTTAATTGTATTAGATTTAATGTTGCCGGGCGTTGATGGTTTAACAATTTGTAGGCTAGTGAGGGGCGATTTTACAGGACCAATCATTATGTTAACTGCATTAAATGATGATATTGATGAGGTCACAGGTTTAGAAGTGGGTGCGGATGATTATTTATGTAAACCAATTAAACCTCGTGTATTATTGGCTCACATTCGAGCACAATTAAGGCGGCAAACTAACTTAGCTAAATTAAATCAGCAAGATATTAAAACGGTTAATTCTGGTGAATTAATTATTGACTCACGAAAGCGTATTGTTTCATATCATGAAAAGGAAATTGCACTTACTAGCGCGGAATTTGATTTACTGTGGGTTTTAGCTTTAAATGCTGGAAATATAATTTCTCGAGAGCAACTTCACCTTGAAATTTTCAGACTTGAATTTGACGGTTTTGATCGTTCTATTGATTTGAGAATATCTAGATTACGCAAAAAATTAGGTGATGATCCCAAAGAACCGCACATTATTAAAACAATCAGAAATAAAGGGTATTTATTATCGAATTAGTAAATAAAAACCAACATAAGATATAGATTAATATAACTCTTTTATAATAAACTTAGCGATGGAGATAAAAATAGAGTTGATGAAATAGACAATAATATTAAAATTTATTTTTTAAATTCGTTTAAACCTTTTTATTATCAAATTGCGTCTTATTAATTAACCAAAAAAATAAAGACAAGGAAAAGCGATATGAAATGTTATCAATCAATTTTAGCAAGTGCATTACTACTTACGATAAGCCAAGGAGCAGTAGCACATAGTAACCAGGGTGATGGACTCACATTACAAAAAACTGAAAACCTTATATTATCAACTGATAAAATTAGTGATTTTGTGATTGCAGCGGGTTCAGGCAAGCTAAAAGTGTTTGCTTCTGATGTTGATTCAATTGAAGTTGTTGCAGAAATATATCAGCGAAATGCTCACAATGATTACTGTTTAAGTTTGAAAAAATCTGGAAAGAAAGCCAAATTAGTATCAGTATCTTGTAATCATAATAAAGATACAATAATAGATTTAACCATAGAAGTACCGAAAGGTTTACATCTAGATGTAGAAGATGGCTCAGGGTCTGTTAATATCTCAGGTGTAGCAAGTTTGAAATTAAAAGATGGATCAGGTTCTATTAATATCAGCAAAGTTGATGGTAAAATTGAAATTAATGATGGCTCAGGCTCAATTGATATTAAGCATATTAACAATGATGTTTTCATTGAAGATGGTTCAGGTTCAATCCATGTTCGTAATGTTTCGGGAAAAGTAACTGTATCTGATGGTTCCGGCAGTATCAATGTCAACAAAGTTGATAGTTTTGAACTATTAAGTGATGGTTCTGGCTCAGTTAATGTAGATAATATTTCAGGTCAAGTGATTATGGATAATTAGTTCATATCCTTATTATTGCATTTTAGATTATGTGTTGTGGGCATGATAATGTTTAGCGTAATTGTTAAAATTAATATTACTCGTTAATTTAGTTGTTTAAAGTCATTAAACATTATTTAGCACAAAAATGTGTAGGTGAAGAACCCTACTTTAAAGGGAGTATGGGAATTAAAAATTCCCGATAAACTTTACTTAAAACACCTTACGTTCAAGTAACAAATCTTTACGATTAAAACCATTGCTATTTTATACAGTCAGTTTAAATTATTAGCAGATAATTCCAATATAAGAATACTGAATCCGTTATGGTTAATAAAACGCTAATTGCACTTGCCGTTTCTGCTACTTTTGCATTAACTGGTTGTCAAACAATATCATATGAATCTAACACTACAACAGATGCACCTGTTACTAAAGTGATTGAAGCCCCTGCAAAAAGTAGTGGAACGAAAATAACTTTAAAGCAAGCGATGGCGCATCCAGACTGGTTAGGTCGTCAGCCACTTTCTTCGTATTGGGCTGCTGACTCAAGTTCTATATTTTATACTCGTAAGCAAGATGGTAATGAACTTAAAAGTCTATTTAATCAAAATCTAACTGCAAATAATAATGGTGAAAAAGTTGCGATTGAAGATCTTCATCAAACAGGCTCAAAATATGCAACTTATTCTAATGATAGAGAACTTCAAGCCTATGTATTTAAAGGGGATGTGTTTGTTAAAAATGTAAAAACGGGTGCTTTAACTCAGATTACACGTTCTTCAGCGAATGAATCTCAGGTTCAGTTTTTAAATGATGGTCGTTTAGTTTACCGTGAAGGGGCTAAGTTTTATAAAGTTGACTTAATAACAGGCTTTACCTTTGAACTTGCTAATTTAAAGATGGCGGATAAGCCCAAGGGAGTTGTTGAGCCAAAAGATTATATTGCAAAAGAACAACATAAACTAATTGATTACATTGCACTAATGCACAAAAATAAAAAAGATAAAGAAAACTTAACAAAAGAGATTAATGCAAATAACCCAAGTCGCGTTGATGAAGCATTTTATTTAGGTAAAGGTATGCGTTTAGTTGATGCACAATTATCACCTAATGGCACACATATCATTGCTGTTGTTACTAAAAAAATATCTTGGCGTGAAGATGGCGATATTATGCCCAATTACATTGCGAGTGATGCACGTGTAAAAGCAGAAAAAGCTCGCAGCCGTGTCGCTGATGCAAAACCAAAAACGTCTATAATATATACATTAGATTTAAAAACTGGCACTCAAAATAAACTGACATTTGATAAATTACCTGGTTTTGATGAAGATGTATTAGCAGACGTCAAAAAAGAAAACTTTACCAGAGATGGTAAAACATATAAATCAGAAAAATCTCCGCGTGCTATTAATTTAATGAGTGATTGGACTTGGTCTCAAAGCGCAATTCAATGGAATCAACAAGGTACACAAGTTGCGGTTATGCTAGAAGCTTGGGATAATAAAGATAGATGGATTGCCTCAGTTGACTTTGAAAAATCAGAGTTTGTACCACAACATAGACTACACGATGATGCTTGGATTAACTATGCATACAATGATTTTGGTTGGTTAAATAATTCTGAAACGTTGTACTTTTTATCTGAAGAATCGGGTTATAGTCAACTTTATAAAAAACCTGTTAATGGTGAAATGTCAGCTTTAACACAGGGTGAGTTTGTTATTTCTCATTTAGATTTAACAACAGATGATAGCCATATTTATTATAAAGCCAATGAAAAGCATCCTGGCATTTACGAAGTATATCGCGTCAATTTACAAACGCGTGTGCGTGAAGCGATCACTGATTTAAATGGTATGACTGATTTTTCACTTAGTCCTGATGAATCAAAACTTTTACTGTCACACTCTAAGTTAACATTACCTAAAGAGTTATATATCACTGATGCAATAGCAGGTGCGGAAGTGGTTCGTTTAACTAATACGGTATCTGAGCAATTTTTAAATACATCACTTATCACGCCGGTAGTTGTTGCAGTGGAATCATCTCATACAGAGCAGCCAATATACGCTAAAGTATATTACCCTGCAGATTATAAAGAAGGTGAAACAGGGAAAAATCGTAAAGCGGTGATCTTTAATCACGGTGCAGGTTATTTACAAAACTCTCATTTTGGTTGGTCAGGTTATTTTCGTGAGTTCATGTTCCATTCGTTACTTGCAGAGCAAGGTTACGTCGTAATGGATATGGATTACCGTGCGTCTAAAGGTTATGGTCGTGATTGGCGTACAGCTATTTATCGTAATATGGGAACACCAGAAATTGAAGATTTAGCAGATGGCATCACATGGATGGCAAAAAATGCGAATGTAAATGATGAAAGAGTAGGTACTTACGGTGGCTCTTACGGTGGTTTTATGACATTTATGGCATTATTAACGCGCCCTGAATTATTCCAAGCAGGTGCAGCACTTAGACCTGTAAGTGATTGGGCGCATTATAATGATGGTTATACATCTAATATATTAAATCGCCCTGATGTTGATCCTATTGCTTATGAGCGTAGCTCACCAATATACTTTGCAGAAGGTTTAGAGAAGAACTTATTGATCAATGCACCTATGGTTGATGATAATGTATTTTTCCAAGATGTTGTTCGTTTAGTGCAGCGTTTTATTGAACTTGAAAAAGAAGACTTTGAAACTGCAATTTATCCAGTGGAGCCCCATGGATTCCGTCAGCCTTCAAGTTGGTTAGATGAATATCGTAGAATTCATAAACTTTTTGAAGAAAAACTATAGTTTTTTGATATGCGCCTAGGATGATGATTCCTAGGCTTTTTTGTTTGCCCAGCGAA
>NZ_NQMR01000340.1 GCF_002276045.1 Pseudoalteromonas sp. NBT06-2
ACCTAAGCATAATCCCGCCCTGGAGCCACTCCCCCTCTCATAGTAGTTATAGCACTTTGATCACTTATTTTTTTAATGCATCATCCAACAAAGTTAAAACAGTTCTCGACCCATCACCAAATGCATCTTCTTTCCAATTGTCAGATAAACGTTCAATGACCATAAACAATGCAAAACCCAGTTTTTGTGACCACCATTTTCCGCGTAAACCAAAACTATTAATTGCTTCATCTTTTGACAACCCACCACCTTCAGCAGTTCTTAACCAGCTATAACCAACCCACTGACCAGAACCTTCCATTGTCAGCCAAACATCATCAATATCACGATATTTACTTGCATCGCCAGACATCCAGGTTTGGTAACGAGCTTTAATTTTATCACGTGCTTTTTTGGCCAATCTTCTTGCTTCTGTATCTGTTGGAGCTTTTGCCGCCTGCATAAGCAGTTCTATTTCTGACTGAATAGATTTTGAAAACTCAGGATTATTTGAAAATAACTGCTGCACGCTGTCATCATTAAAATTGTCTGGAAGATTATGCGCTTTGGTTAATGACTCTATTTTTTTGCCATAGGTTGGTGACTGAATGGCATGCATTGCTTCATGTAACATTACTGGGACCATAAACTTTTCAAGCCCTATACTACTCGTTACGCCACCTTGCTGCCAAACACTGGGAACTGACATAACAAAAAATGTTTTCCCGCCATCTTTGTTACTTGAAGAAGTAAAAGAGTTAACCATTGGTGGCATTTCATCTCCATCAGGAAATAGTACTGTATCTTGATGTAATTCAGATCTCCAACTGGCATCTTTTGGTACTATCAGGGCATCATTACTCATCCTTTGGCATTTTGCATCATAAAAGACAATATCAAATGAACCCATGTTCGATACTTGAGTGATCGTTTTGTTTGTAAAATGCCAAGATGAAATGGCTCGATTAACCCATTCAGAATCTTTAGCTGAAAATTCACAAGCTTCAGATGAACCTTTGCTATTATGTACTTGTTTTTTTATATCTATAGCTTGATGTGCCGACACACTAAAAGATGATGAACTACTTAATATAAGTAAAGTTGCTAAATGAGGAAATGCTCTTTTGAATCGTTTGATAATCTAATTCCTTATAGTTTATATAAATTTGATTTATTCAACGCCTAGGGGCTGTTGATCATTCAGAGTTAAAATTTATTCAATTTAAAGTAACTTTAATCGCGGCGCGAATTTTGTAGCATAGTTATTCTCGGAAATTGCTCCCGCATTGCTCTACCTTCTGAATCCATTCAGTCGTATGTAAGAAACGAGTAACAATGAGTAAAGTTACATTAAATGAACCCAAAGGGCAGAATTTGTTTGAAATTCATACAGCGTTATCGCACATTCATGTAGCTAGCTACACTTCACGTGCTCTGCCTTGCCTAAATACCAAGCAAACTGCTGTAAAAGTAATCTCCAAAGATCAACAGCCCCTAAGACTTTATCTTAGGTATTGAAATAAAATAAATTATTCTAGATAGAAATAATTTAGTATAACGACTTTACAATTCATGTAAATTTTTATTTTGTAAGAAAAAGTAATAATAATTAATCTCTATTATTTCAAGAGTTTAGCTTTATCTTGTGTAACACCTCAATAACCCGTG
>NZ_NQMR01000341.1 GCF_002276045.1 Pseudoalteromonas sp. NBT06-2
CTGCTTTTTGAGAAGTTACAAATATTCCATTTATTCATTTGAATCTCCTTAATTTATTAGATTTGAGCAGGTTATCTTTTTTGATGCTATTGCATTGTTAATGCATACTGGATTTCTGGTGAGGTCAAGTATCATATAATCATTGAAAGGCAATAGCATCTAGTACGTTATTGCCTTTCAATTGATTATGGGTTGTTTAAAAGGCTAGGCCGGATAATTCTATTTAGGAATAACTCCGACACAATCTGAAGTTGAAAGTGACTTTGTCATATAGTTACTCCAAGGCAGACCATTTACTATACTTCTCGCTTTAAAAGTATACGAAATACCAGCATTGCCAATTGTAGAATAGGTGGTAGATTTTGCACCACTACTAGTATCAACTAAAACACCATTTTTATATAATTCAGTTGTGGTTGTCTCCGATGAGCCTGAAGAGGCAGTGGCATGAACCTCGGCGCTATCATAAAAACACTCTCTCCCAATGTTAAGTGCCGGTACTGGTGTTTGTATCGCTCTATTTGTATCAACTACTTCATAAATTAGAGATTTGTATGTCTGGTCTGTATATCCATAGTGGTAGAAAACTTGAGCATATAATAAATTATCTTTTATCATTAAGCCTTCGTACTCCACATGAAGATAATTTGGGTAAATATCTTCAGCAGTACCTGTATTCATAACTTTATGAGCCTGAAATTCGTGTGTTTGAATATATGTTCCACCAAGAGTATATTCTAAAATAACATTTTTATGATCGTTAGACGCATTATGAAGACCGCCAAGTTGAATATAAACCATCCCATTTGCAACCTCTGCTGCTTGTACTGTTTGGTTTCTGCTATATTCTGGTGCAACTCTGAATGAGCTAACAGCATTCAAGGTTGAATTATTGATTGGCAGGTTATAAGAATCAAGGTTGTATACAAAAATGTGAGTATAATTTTTAGTGTCTTGAGAAAGAGAACCTGAAACATTTGCAACACTTACCTTTACAAGGGTATTTCCATCTGTTGCTCCTGCCCAAGTCGTCCAGCTAGGAAAGCTATTACCGTCAGTATCAACTACTACACTTCCTGCTGATGTCATTGGAGTTGGTGTTTTAAAAGTTCTGTAAAGAGGAATATCGCCCGGATTATCATTGTCTTCATAAACCCTGACAGAGTCTCCGGTTATTCCAAAGTACATATTATTAGCGTAGTCCATTCCTTGTTTTTCAGAGCTTAAAAACTTACCCGAAAAAGTATTGGCATTACCACTTACGTTATAAATTTTATTTGGATACTTATTATTTCTCTGCAAAAAACTTTCAGTTCTTGCATTTTTAGTATTCCAAATAAGATCCTGAGTTTGATCGTCATCTGAATCTAGCTTCCACTTTTCCAGCAGATCCCATGTTGCAGCATCACAATTTAATGCCATTAACAGTGAAGATATAGCTAATGTTTTTTTCATCTTTAGTCCTTTGTCCATGATGTAAATCTTTTATTAAATAACTAAACTTGATATTAACTTTTTTGATACTTGGATTCAACTATTAAACGCTTAAACCTAGGGCAATCGCATTAAAAATAAC
>NZ_NQMR01000342.1 GCF_002276045.1 Pseudoalteromonas sp. NBT06-2
GTGGTTTAAAGTTCAGGCTCATAGTCAAATGCTCCCGAGTCATAAAGTGATTGCCAGTTGTTATCGTCTACATCAATAAGTTTAAAATCTTCTCCATCTGCATAATCAATACAAAAGCACATAGCTTCAGCACGAGATCTAAACATTAAAGGCTGTTCAACTTTGTTAAAGCCCAATGCGTACTCGTCTATTGATTGCATATATTGAAGATAAAAATTCATAGCGCAGCCTGATTCCATTCACTTTTGTTATATTCAACACTTGCTAAGT
>NZ_NQMR01000343.1 GCF_002276045.1 Pseudoalteromonas sp. NBT06-2
GCCTGATTCCATTCACTTTTGTTATATTCAACACTTGCTAAGTGTTCTGTAAGAGCAACCATATTTATAAACTTTCGAGTGTTTTTTCCCATAGGCTGAACCGTAGGTAAAACACCCCTTTCTATCTGTTTTGTTACTGCATCAACCGTTTGATTTGATACCTCAGCAAAACCTTGAATGGTTAATAGTGGAGTAGCTATTGCAATCACTTTAAAGATCCTTTTAAACATCAAGTTTTTGAGCTAATACTCATAAAACTAATAATATCGATTAAAGCTCAACAGTTTAAAACAGTTAAAACCTCGTTAAGGAGTATACCAGATCCGTTTTAACCTGTTTGTCAATACAGTTTTTTACTGTAATCATTAAAAGAGCATACAAAAAACTGTTAAAACCTCGTTGGAATAGCAGTTTTAGGCCTGTTACTTCTAAAAAAGGTTATTTATGTCTTTAGGCAAAAGAATAAAAGAAAGGCGTGAAGCGTTAGGCTTAACGCAAAAAAAACTAGCAGAAATAATTGGTTTGGCTCAACAGTCTCTTCAAGGCATCGAGTCTGGGAGAGTAGATAACCCCAGAAGATTAGATAATATTGCTAAAGGATTAGATTGCACTCCTGAATGGTTAAGATTCGGAATTTCTGAATCTGAAAACTCAAATGTTTCATTTCTTCCACACTTTAGAAACAACCTACCTTTAATTAGTTGGGTTCAAGCAGGAATGTGGAGTGAAATTATAGAAATAGACCAAATTGAAGCTGATAGATTTCTTTGCCCTGTTAATTGTAGCGAACGCTCATTTGTTTTACGTGTAGAAGGTGCAAGCATGGAAACTAAATTTATGAGTGGTGATCATATTTTTGTAGACCCTGAAGCACAAGTTGAAAATGGCTCTTATGTTGTAGCCCGTTTAGATGATTCAAATCAAGCGACTTTCAAACAGCTGATTATTGAAGGAGATAAAAAATTCTTAAAAGCGATAAATCCTAACTGGCCAGAACAATTCATAGCTATTAACGGTAATTGCACAATAGTTGGAAGAGTTATTTATGCTGGCAGTATGCTTTAATTTATGACGATTAAAAAAATTGATTCCGGATTTTTAGTTGATATACGACCTGATGGTCGTAACGGTAAGCGCTATCGGAAAAAATTTGATACTAAAGCAGAAGCTTTAAAATTTGAAAAATTCATATTAAGCCAACATCACAATAAAGACTGGTTAGAAAAGCCCAAAGATACTAGGAGGATTAGCGAATTAATTCCTATTTGGTATATGCATAATAACCTCAGCTTTGA
>NZ_NQMR01000344.1 GCF_002276045.1 Pseudoalteromonas sp. NBT06-2
CTTCAGGCGTACTGTTTTAAAACTAAAACTGAAGCCAAACCTACAAAAAACACGTAAACTAAATAATAATGCCCGGAGCGTGCCCGTAGGCGGGATTTTTATATCTAGAATATTGTAAGAGTAATTCGGAGCGCATTGCCTACAGCGCCCAGCACTAACACAAAAGGACTCTATAATAGCCTTTATTGTGATTTTAATGCTAGAATAGATACTATAGAGTCCAAGAACACACCGCTATGAACTTTAAATTAAATATAAATAGCCCATATGATACACAACTTGCTTTTGCAGAAAAATTAAAGCGCTTACGCAAACAAAAAAAATGGTCCCGTGATGTTTTATCTGAGTACTCTGGTGTACCTACTTCAACAATCAAAAAGTTTGAAACTACTGGTGAAATTTCTTTCCGCCAATTTTTATTACTTGCCGACAAACTCATGATGTTAACTAAGCTCCATAATTTGACCAAAGATGAACCTAATTCACCAAACTCAATAGAGGATGTACTCAATGCTAAATAGCCCTCTATACGTAAAACGCACACTAAGCGATGGTAAAAAAATTGATGTTGGAATTTTAGCTGAAAATTCATCAGGAAGTTATTTTCAATATAACGCTGAATATTTATCCCAGCATTCGAATTTATCACCTTTCACACTAGAATTTAATGATGAACTACAAAAAGCACCACGACAGCCACATTATGGCGTTCACGGAGTTTTTGGCGATAGCTTACCTGATGGCTGGGGTTTGTATTTAATGGATCGCGTATTTAGGCAAAATGGAATTGCTCCTGGAACAGTATCTGTATTAGAGCGCTTGGCATATGTAGGAGATAGATGCTCTGGCTCAATGAGTTTTGAACCGCAAAGCCATGAAAATGAGCATAACCCTAAATCAACAATAATTGAACTAGGTAAAGAAGCGATAAAAGAATTTGAAGGTGATGAATCTCAAATGGTAGCACAACTTGCCACTGGAGCAGGATCAGGCGGTGCAAGACCTAAACTAAATATTACAATCAACAACAATTTAATAACCACAGATATAAACGCGTCTGGCGAAAAATGGTTAGTAAAGTTCACCTCAGAAAAATTCGACCTAGGACATAACGAATCCTTAGTCGAAGCAGCCTATATGGAAATGGCGAAAGACGCGCAAATAGAAGTCCCAGAATTTAAATTAATCAACGTGGGTGATGGTACACACTGGTTAAGGCAAAAACGCTTTGACTGTACTGAACACGGTAAAATACATATGCATTCAGCATGTGGTTTGCTTGATGCCAGCTTTAGAGAACCTAGCCTAGATTATGTTGATTTAATAAAAGTCGCCAATATATTGTGTGGTACAGCAGCCGCAAAAGCAGTATTAGATCGCGCACTATTTAATTTTTTAACTGTTAACCAAGACGATCATACTAAAAATTGGGCTTTTTTATGTGGTGATGATGGTAAATGGCAACTTAGCCCGTTTTACGATATTGTTTATAGTCCTTCCCCATACAAACAGCATATGATGTCCTTTAATGGTGAAGGCTGCGTAATAACATGACTTTGA
>NZ_NQMR01000345.1 GCF_002276045.1 Pseudoalteromonas sp. NBT06-2
GCTAATACGGTATAATAAAGGCATGAAAAAGAAACCTAACCCCCTCTCGATGGATCCGCAAGTACTTCAAGAAATGGTACTTGCATTGCAATCAAAAGTGACTGATTTGGAACTCAAAAATCAACACTTACTGGAGCAATTCCGGCTTGCTCAACAGAAGCGGTTTGGCCGTAGTAGCGAGGCCCATCCGGCTCAGGATGATCTGTTTAATGAAGCTGAGGCTGAATTTGAAAAAATTGAGCCCAAAACACAAGAGATCAGTTATACCCGTAACAAAGCCGTTCGCCAAAAATTACCAGCTGATTTACCCCGCGAAATTATTACCCATGATCTCACAGAATCTGAAAAAACCTGTGATTGTTGTGGTGAACACATGCATAAAATGGGTGAAGAACGTAGTGAAAAATTGGAATTTATACCCGCTGTAGTCAAAGTGATTGAGCATGTTCGACCTAAATACGGCTGTCGCCAGTGTGAAAAACAAAGTACTGAAGTTAAAATTAAAATTGCACCAGTACCACCGAGTATTATCCCAAGAAGTATCGCTACACCTTCGCTGTTGGCTCAAATTATTACCAGCAAATATCAATATAGTTTACCGTTATATCGACAAGAAAGTTTATTTAAGCAATATGGTATTAATCTGAGTCGACAGACAATGTCAGACTGGATGATAAAGTGCAGTACATTATTCAAACCATTGTATGATTATTTAAGGTTGCAGTTGTTAAAACAGCCAGTCATTTATGCAGATGAAACAACACTCAAGGTCATTCAAGAAAACAGGTCCAAATGTTACATGTGGGTATATTGCTCAGGTGCAGATTCGCGTGGCGATAGTGTGATATCAAATATCGTACTATATGATTACAACAAAGGTAGTCGTAGTAGTCAGGCAGTAATTGATTACCTAGATGGTTACGATGGCTATTTACAGGTTGACGGTTATCCTGGTTACAATAAAGTAGATGCCACTTTGGTCGGATGTTGGGCGCACGTTCGCAGGCCATTTAAAGAAGCCAAAGCGAAGCAACCACAAGGCGGCATAGGTAAAGCTGATTGGGCACTAAACCAAATACAAAAGTTATATCGCATTGAAACCGCGATAAAACACTGTACACCGGACGAAAAATACCGAGTTCGTCAAAATAAATCAGTACCATTACTTGATGAATTTAAAAAGTGGCTGGATAAATCAGCCATTCATACACCGCCAACAACCGCGGTTGGCAAACCAATCCATTATGCCTTGAATCAATGGGAAAAACTGATCCGCTATGTTAAAAACGGCCATCTGGATATTGATAACAATCGTGCCGAACGTGCAGTTAAGCCCTTTGTAATAGGGAGAAAGAATTGGATGTTTAGTAATACAGGCAATGGTGCACAAGCCAGTGCGGTGCTTTACAGTATAGTTGAAACAGCTAAAGCAAACGGATTAGTGCCATATGACTACATCAGGCACTGTCTTGAGCATCTAATCCATGAACCAGATAACTTGGATGCTATTGTGCCTTGGAATGTAAAACTGGACTAGGTGTATTTGTCCGGTCGTTTAC
>NZ_NQMR01000346.1 GCF_002276045.1 Pseudoalteromonas sp. NBT06-2
CAACACCATTCAGTTAAGCATGTTTTCGCTGAATGGTGTAACTGGTTTTAGAAATTCTAACGGTCCTTGGTTTGGGCCGTTTTCTTTTTTTAGGTAGCACAAACCTTTTCACCTTAACTCGCATCGCTTTGAGTTTACTCGGGATTGTGCCTGGCTTCGCTATTGCACACCACAGCAATTCATCTTGAATATAGCGCAGTGCCATGGTGAAGCTGATACGCAATGGTGGAACTTCCGCTTCTTTCGCTATCTGACTTATCTCAACTCGCACAAGATTATACGCAATCAATATCCCCCAAAGCTCTTGATAGATACCTGTTACCGTTTGACTACGCAATATCATCGAATTCTCAAGCTGTTGGCATTTTATTTCACCATAACCGTTTTCGATTTCCCATCGCTCCCAATAGACATGAAGTAGGTCATCCTTTGGGTATAATTCAGTATCAAGTAATGAGGTGATAAACCCTTTAATTTTACCTTTAGGCTCCTTATAAGTCACCATCCTAGCTTGCCAAGTCTCTGGCAAGCTAGGGTCTTGTTTCCTCGCATGCCCTGAAACATTCATCTCAACGAGACAATCTCCATCGCTGTATTCTTCAATAATTTTAAATCGTGTATTTGATTTTATCGGAGTCAACCAGTGGCTATCTGTATGCGTTTTTTGCCAATTAATCATTAACTCTGCTGATAAATAGCACCGGTCAAATAGCGTAAGGCTTTGCTTAGGAATATTGAGGGACTTGGTGTGTGTGATTTCTCCTTTTGCGCAAGGGCCAAAAGCAACATCATGAATTAATCGACTGCGTAATGACATTAACGCACATAAGCGAAGCATTGGATATTCAGTATGATTGTCTTTGCTATGTTTTATATAGCCAAAATGCTCCGCAAGCTCTGGTGAATCGGGGGTGCGAAAGCAAGTACCATCTACAGCAAAGAGTTGCAGCCCGTTCCAAACATCTTCGGTATCTTCTTGTTTTACCCAATGCGCTGCCGTTAAGTTAAAAAGCTCATCTAACGGCTCTTTTCCTAATCTTAAACGTGCTTGGGGAACGGCACTTGGTGCAACCGTGTCACCTAACTCATCTGTTAATGATAAATCTAATTTACTCACAACATCATTAATTGAACGGTCCCGATACAAGCCCATACCGACAATTAGCCAAACGACAAGCTCTGCGGGTAATTTCCTGCGTCTGATGCTCGCTTTGTTCGTTGTTTTTAATACGGTTTCAATCCACTCAAGCGGTAAACTTTTTTGAAAAATATTTAAGCTCTCAGGCTCTGAAAAAGTTTGGACATCATCCAACCACATAGATAACATAAAAAAATAGCCCCATCAAAAGATGGAGCTATTCTCGTATGATCATTTTATCTGTCAACCGATCGTTTTCTTAACTGATCAGTGTTG
>NZ_NQMR01000347.1 GCF_002276045.1 Pseudoalteromonas sp. NBT06-2
ATAACTTCTATCTAAGTAATAAGCGTATAGCCTCCTCCATAGCACTATCTTGGTTATTATTTGTAAAGCCAGTTAAAACTTCATTAATGACTTTGTCAGGGGGGATCCCTACAAAGTCGTAACTTTCTCCGTCACTATCTAAATAACGCTCATTGGGTAACGCAAAAAGCCATCCATTAGGTAATGTTCTTGGCAACATATCAGAAAAACTTCCCCTCGTTTTATTGCCAACTTTAATTACCTTAGGAGTACGTTGGTTTAAAGCCATAACAAATGCTTCCCCTGCACTAACAGTTGCAGAGCTGGTTAGTAAGACTATTTTTCCTAACCACGCTTTAGAGCCAACACTACTCACTTTTATGGGAGCACCTTCTTTCCACGTAGGCTTTAATCCGCCGTTGACTACAAACTGTTTCCTATATGCTATGTAATCTTGAGCAGTAAAGTTACTCGCGAGCAGAACGCCTAACTTATCTGAACCTCCAGAGTGGGCTCGGACATCAATTATTAAACCTGTACTGCCTTTTAGGACATCTAATATTTGGACAGCAGCAGTGTTCAGCGCTAGCTTTTCTGCCGCAGCCGTACCTTGCTTCGATAACCCCGAAAAACCATCTATTGCTAAGTATATTAACCCTGCTTCCAATTCCCCAATACGCATTTGGTCATTGAGCACTGTATAAGGTCCAACTAGATAGTTGTCGAATACTCGTTGACTTATTTTCTTTAACGCCTGACTTGATGGGGCGTTCCGATTTGGCAACTCATTACCAAAAAATAATTGTTCAATATCTGGAGCAACTAGAGCAGTATGCGGGTCATTTAGGACTTTGAGAATATTAGTCATCTCATTAAACAAGGGCTTAGAATTAAGCAAACGAGACTCTGAACTGCTCATGTAGGTTAACTCTGGGTATCTTGAAAGAAAAGGATAGTGTTCGCGGAAGTTTTGAATAAAAACTTTTAAAGCCTCTTTTGGATTAGGTGGAATAAAACACGCTTCAGGCACCTTACGAAGCCTTTTGGCAAGCATTTTCGTATTCGTATCATTTCGATGAAAAGTAATTTGATTAGTATCCGAGTGCTTATAAAGCTCCATCTTTGCGTCTATAAAACCCGGTATAGACACATTAAAATAACGAACGGAATTAGACTCAGCTCCCATTAAACGTCCAGAGGATAAACCGCTTTTCAAACAGCTTTCAGAAGTTTTTTCAAAAATTATCGCTGTATCATTTTGAATGCTAAATATGTATCCATACCCTTCAGTCTCCCAAAAGCCGCTATACCAAGGCCTTTCTTCGCAAAGAGCCAATTTTGACCACAGGGTTATAAATAAAAGAAAAAATATACGTTTCATTGATAATCCAATTTTTATAAAGCACTAGTTAATTCGCCACGTCTTTTACATG
>NZ_NQMR01000348.1 GCF_002276045.1 Pseudoalteromonas sp. NBT06-2
TTGGATGCTTGTATGATTTGTGTTAATCACTACACCCAAGAATTTTATGCCCGTATCGCTATGTGCTATATGGGTTTTACGCTCATTCACCTTAAGTTTCAGCGTTTCTTCTAAGATATGGCTCGCTACTTTCAATGCGTTTTCTGCGCCAGATTTTGAGGTACAGAATATCAAAATGTCATCCGCATAACGCACTATTCGGTGCGCTCGCTTCTTCATTTCTTGATCGAACTCATCTAGGTAAATATTGGCTAATAATGGACTAATTACCCCGCCTTGCGGGCTACCTAATTCACTCGTTTGCCAATTTGAGCCTATCATTACACCACTTTTTAGAAACATCTCAATCAAGTTTAAGATACTGCCGTCTGCGATACGCTTTCTCACAAACTTAATGAGCAAGTCATGATTGAGCATATCAAAGCATTTCGACAAGTCCATATCAACAACATGCTGCTTGTTGTACTTGCGTATAAATAACGAGGCTTTGCTGATCGCTTGATGACAGCTTCGACCCACACGATAACCATAACTCGATGAATGAAAATGCGGGTCAAAAATAGGTGTCATGATATTTGATAGACATTGTTGAACAATTCGGTCTCGAACTGTGGGAATACCCAATAACCGTTTGCCGCCATCGTCTTTGTCGATTTCAACACGTTTCACTGGCTGCGCTTGATAGCGCTTTTCTTGTAGTTCGAGCAATAACCTTTTGAGTTCAACTTCCAAATTTTGTGTAAAATCATCCACGCTCTGCCC
>NZ_NQMR01000349.1 GCF_002276045.1 Pseudoalteromonas sp. NBT06-2
TTGAACAATTCGGTCTCGAACTGTGGGAATACCCAATAACCGTTTGCCGCCATCGTCTTTGTCGATTTCAACACGTTTCACTGGCTGCGCTTGATAGCGCTTTTCTTGTAGTTCGAGCAATAACCTTTTGAGTTCAACTTCCAAATTTTGTGTAAAATCATCCACGCTCTGCCCGTCAATACCGGCAGCACCTCGATTTTTTTTCACTTGTTTGTAAGCCTCATACAGCGCTTGCAGTGATAGCATGCGTCCGTAAAGACTGTAATGAACTCTCATATTATTGTCTCACATCACCTGCCATTGATTTTTCCGTCTAACTTGGTTAGGTTTATTTCGTTGTCGCATTAAGTCTTCTAGCGTGGGATTTGCCCTATTATTGCAATATGCTTAACCGCCTTTTATGCCTCTAATAAAGAGGAACAATTACTCCCCGTGTCCAGTTCCATTTACAGCCTTAGTGTTACCTTTAGCCATTGATGGAGACTTCACCTTATTTGATGATTCGTGAACCCAAGATAGATGTTACCAATTTTCTGTGATTTATAAATCACTTCCCCCCTTCGCAATCAATTAAAGCTTTTGACTAAGATTGACCCTATCAAACGCAATGTTGATAGTCGGCTTGGT
>NZ_NQMR01000035.1 GCF_002276045.1 Pseudoalteromonas sp. NBT06-2
TTCGCTGGGCAAACAAAAAAGGCCATTAAATCATGGCCTTTTTGTTCTTATAATAAAACTTTTTTACAACAATCAAATCTCATTAGGTTTACTAAATAAGCTTCAATTTCAGGATGCACTTCTAAAAGCTTAAAATCACGTGTTACTGTATTAATGTAGTGCAACATAGGCACTAGCAATGCATCAGCTATGCTTAAGCGCTCACCATTAATCACCTGATTATCACTTACCAACTCTTTTTCTATCACGCTTAAGGCATTATGAACGTTAGGTATACCCGCTTTAACCACATCCATGCGTACAGTACCGTTTTCTCCTTTGGGAAAAGCAAATTCAAGTAAAAACTCTCTTATAAATGCTTTATCAATATAAGTTGATGCTATTGCACAAAAAGCATCATGATATGCCGCTTGTTTGGCTTGCTCGAACTGAACTTTTGGTCCTGCAAAGTTATTATCTAAATATCGACAAATTGATGATGTTTCAGCAAGGTAAAAATCTTGGTCCAACAATACAGGAATTTTACCATATGGATGTAATTCCATATGTTGTTCTGATTTAAATGCGACAGCCTTATCTTTAATACTAAAACCATAAGTAAAAGGTATCGACTTGTATTCACACACTATCATGACCGTACGAACAAAATTAGACATTTTCTCGCCATAAATATGTACTGGTGTATTTTGTTTGGCATCTCGCATTTGATTCATTCCTTTTTTAGTAAGATGTAATCAATTTAATATGATTTATAATATGTTCAAGAACATATTATAAATTTATGACATAATTTCAAACATCAACAGCAAAGGAGTATTAATAATGGCTTGGCATAAAGAACATAAACAGCAAACAAAAGATAAAATATTAATGAGTGCTGCAAAGTTATTTGCTCATAATGGTTTTGAAAAAATCTCAATCGACCAAGTGATGCAAGATGCGCAGTTAACTCGAGGGGCTTTTTATTCTCACTTTAAATCAAAGAGTGATTTATATTCTCAAGCTATTATTAAAGGTGCAAAAGCTGCACAAGTCAGAAAACCCAAAAATAGTAATGATAGTTTAATTAACATAGCGCAATATTACTTAAGCCAAACCCATAGAGATAACACTGTTGAACAGCCTTGCCCTTTAGCATTTTTAGTATCTGATATTTCACAGCAAAATAAAGAAGTTAAAAACACTTATACTAAGATATTCAAAGGTTTTGTTAATCAGGTAAATACGCATACTGACGATCAACAAAAAGCACTACAAAGTGCAGTACTTATGATTGGAGGTTTGGCAATTTCTAGAGCACTCAACGATAAAGAGTTTAGCAATGACCTTTTAAGTGCCTGTCAAAAGGCCATTACTGAATTTTAATCCACTTTACGCGCTAACTTTAAGCTAATTAATACACATAAAGCGATTAAAATAAAACTGGTCCAAATGGTACTTTGAAACCCATATTGCTGATATAACACACCAGATAAAATAGTGCCTAATAATCGACCACTGGCATTTGCCATATAATAAAAACCAACATCTAATGATGCGTTATCACTATTGGCATAATGTACGATTAAAAATGAATGAACAGCAGAGTTGATTGCAAATACAACAGCAAAAAACAATAAACCAATAACAACCACACCTTGCGCCGACAGACCCAGATAGTTAGCCACTATCATGCTTAAAGGCGCTGCTAATAACGTTAATGCACTTTTTACAGCGGTATTCGCACTTGGATGTTGCGTTTTAAAACCTAATAAATTTGGCGATATTGATTGTACTATGCCATATAAAACCACCCAAGCCGCCATTAACGTACCAACAGAACTATGATGCCAATTTAGCTCTGATATTAAAAATACCGGCAAGGCAACAACAAACCAGACATCTCTTGCGCTGAATAAAAAGAACCTAGCCGCTGACAGTAAATTGATTGAATCACTTTTTGAAAACAGCTCACTAAATTTTGCTTTATATTTGTTAGATTTTAAACTCGACTTTAAGTTTAGCGCACACAATATTGCGACTAAAAATAAACCACTAGCCATAATATAAAGCGCAATTTGATAACCAAATACACTTAATAAAACACCACCTAAAAAGAAACCTATGCCTTTTAACGCATTTTTGGAACCCGTTAAGATACTCACCCACTTAAACAGTGTTGAACCATCATTTTCTGGTACTAACTGCTTAATGGCTGTTTTAGCACTCATTTTATTTAAGTCTTTGGCTATGCCTGATATAGCCTGCATCAACATCACAAAAATAACACTCAACCACTGAGTTTGCGCTAATAGTACCAGCGCTAATACTTGCAATGCTAAACCACTAAATAAAGTGGTTTTTAAACCAAACCTGGCACCTAACCAACCACCAAATAAATTAGTCACAATGCCAAAGAATTCATAAAATAAAAATAATGAAGCAACTTCTAATGGGCTATAACCAAGCTGGTGAAAATATAAAACCACCAGCATGCGAAGAGCACCATCTGTGAGTGTAAACCCCCAGTATGATCCAGTGATCCACATGTAATCTTTAATATTTTGTTTCATAGATATTCTTTATACATAAGTAAGTGAATCTTCAAAAAACTGCCTGCGTAGATTAAATAACAGACCACTATCTAAGATTTAATCAACAGCCACGTAATGGTCTAAATAGAAACGCGCAGCGGATCTATTAAATCAATAATATCTTGCATACGACTGACGTAGTTTATTTCGTTATCGTACCAAGCAAGTACTTTAACCATCGTTTTGTTAATCACTTGAGTAGATAAACCATCAACGATTGCACTATGCTGGTCGCCAACAAAATCAACAGATACCAGTGGGCGATATTCAATATCTAAAATACCTTTTAACTCATTATTTTTTGCATCATCAAATAACTGATTTATTTGCTCAACTGACGTTTCTTTTTCAGCTTCTATCACTAAATCAACTAAAGAACCACTTAACAAAGGTACACGCACAGCTAACCCCTCTAGCTTACCTTCGAGTTCCGGAAATATCGTCATAATAGCGGTTGTTGAACCTGAACTTGTCGGAATAAGCGACTCACCACAGGCACGAGCACGGCGTAAATCCTTATGAGCTTTATCTACGATTGTTTGAGTATTTGTAATATCATGAATAGTTGTCATTGAACCATGTTTAATACCAACAGACTCTTTTAATACTTTAATAACAGGTGCTAAACAATTTGTGGTACATGATGCAGCAGTGATCACATTATGCAATTGCGCATCATAATCTTGATGATTAACGCCATAGACTAGATTAATTGCGCCATCATCTTTAACAGGACATGCAACTAACACTTTTTTTAAACCTTTATCTAGTAAGTCTTGAAATAAAGCAGATTTACGATATTTACCTGAACAATCAATTAATAAATCTATATTTTCTACAGGTAATTCATTTAAATCAGATAAGCTGGTTACGTCTATTTTTAAATTTTTTATTACTACTTGAGAACTTGAAAATGTAATTTCATTATCTTTAAATCGTCCTTGGACTGAATCAAAAGCTAATAAATGTGCCACTGTTTTAGCATCACAGGCTGGATCATTGATATATACAATTTCATGACTGTCTTGCTCTATTAATAAACGAGTAAGTAATTTACCCATGCGACCAAAACCATTAATAGCAACTTTCATTTTTAACTCCTTAATCACAACAACTTGTTTTAAATTGATTTATATCTGCACAACATTGCTCATGATTCATAAGCTGTGTTTTTAAAATTTTTAGCACTGCTAACTTATCTGCTGATAACTCTGTATTTAATTCATAATATCGCCAAGTACCAGATCGGCTTACTGTGACAATATCTGCATTTTTTAAATAGGTTAAATGCCGACTCACCATGCTCTGCTGTAATGCCAAAGTTGTTACCAGATCACATACACATACTTTTTGGTTATTTAATAGAATATTTAAAATTCTCAGCCTAACAGGCTCACTACAGGTTTTATAAAATTGGGAAATTTCTGTTAACATCTCTACATACGGATAAGCAAATATATAGTGTGATTATATATTTTAATTATCTTACGATGCAATTATTTTTTCATCGAAGATGAGTAATACTATAAGCTTAATTTCTTTATTAAAAAATCAAGTGAAACTAACATATGAAAGCAGATTAATTGATATGTGTGAAAAAAATCCCCACTATAAATAGTGAGGATTTTGAGGTTTAATCATAATTTATGATTTCAATCGGATATATTTATTATCTGCTCTATTAATTACGCATAGATACAAATTCAGGGTAAGCATCAATACCACAATCATGTTGATCCATACCATTTAACTCTTCTTCTTCGCCAACACGTATACCCATGGTCTTTTTAATAATCATCCAAGTAATAAATGAGGCAATAAATACAAAGCTAAAGATACATGCAATGCCTATTAACTGTTTTACAATTGTTGCATCAGTATTTGAAATTGGCACTAATAATAAACCTAAAATACCACATACACCATGAACTGAAATTGCACCAACTGGATCATCTATTTTAAGTTTATCTAACATTACAATACTGAATACAACTAAAGAGCCGCCTAATCCACCTAATAACAGAGATAAAACAGGTGAAGGAGATGCTGGATCTGCAGTAATTACAACCAAGCCTGCTAATGCACCATTTAATACCATCGTTAAATCAGCTTTGCCCCATTGTAATTTGCATACTAATAAAGCAGCAATTGCACCCGCTGCCGCTGCCGCATTGGTATTGACCATAATTTTACCGATAGCAGAAGCATTTTCCATATCAGATAGTAGTAGTTGAGAGCCACCGTTAAAACCAAACCAGCCCATCCATAGAATAAATGTACCTAAAGTAGCAATTGGTAAGTTTGAACCTTGTATAGGATAAATCTCACCATTTTTACCGTATTTTCCTTTTCGTGCCCCCAATAAAATCACACCAGATAAAGCAGCCGTAGCGCCTGCCATATGTACAATACCTGAACCTGCAAAATCAACAAAACCTAATTCAGATAAGAATCCCCCCCCCCAAGTCCAGTAACCTTCTAATGGATAAATAAAACCCGTTAATACCACTGTGAAAATTAAGAAAGACCAAAGCTTCATTCGCTCAGCCACTGCACCAGATACAATTGACATAGCAGTAGCAACAAAAACAACTTGGAAAAAGAAATCAGATTCTAAAGAATGATCTGCCCCTTCAGCCTGAGTGCCAATTAAAGCACCTAAACTCGGAATAAAACCGCCTTCAGCATTATTTACATACATAATGTTGTAACCAACTAATAAAAACATAGTACAAGCGATAGCATACAACGCGACATTTTTTGTTAAGATTTCAGTGGTATTTTTAGAACGAACTAAACCCGCCTCTAGCATGGCAAAACCCGCAGCCATCCACATAACTAAAATACCAGATACTAAAAAGTAAAAAGTATCTAAGGCAAATTTCAGTTCTAATACTGTATTTTCCATTATTTTATCCCCTTAAATTGCTTCGTCATCTAGCTCACCAGTGCGAATACGCACGATTTGCTCTAAGTCATAAACAAATATTTTTCCGTCACCAATTTTTCCTGTTGAGCCAACACTTGTAATCACTTCAATTAAACGATCTACATTTTCAGTTTTAGTAGCGATTTCTAATTTTATTTTTGGAATAAAATCTACTTGATATTCTGCACCGCGATAAAGCTCTGTATGGCCTCTTTGACGCCCAAAACCTTTCACATCAACAACAGTCATACCTTCAACACCTAAGTCTGAAAGGGCCTCTCTTACATCATCAAGTTTGAAAGGTTTGATAATGGCACTGATCATTTTCATGGTTAAATCCCCTTACTTTCAATTTTTGCTAGTTAACTAGTTTTTTTTAGTTCTTAGCTACTAATTATTTTGTAACTAACTATTTTCATGAACTAGATAATCCAACCTTTGTGCCATAAATTTAAAACACAAAGTTTCATATAGTTATGATTAAAGTTGATATAACAACAATCATTTACGCACCATCTCGGTGCGTAAATAGGCACGTATGGTGCGCCTAATTAAAAGGGAACTGACTAATACAGATACAAATAAAGTAAAATGTGGCATTCTTGACATCAATACTCAGTAAAATGTGCCATGGGTATATATAATCACCCAATAAAAACATTAAAAAAGGACCTAAATTTTCAATGAGTTACTGGATTATTCAGGCGCTTACAGCATGTGTGCTGTTTGCACTTCAATTTTTACCTTTCAGACAATATAAATTTTCACTCTATCCTGAATGGGCTGTGTTCTCTCTTTTCATCATAAATTCAATATTACTTATTACTTTAACTCATTTTATTATTCGTACAGCAATAAAATATCAACAGCGAGCTGGGATCTCGGGTAAAAAGCTATTTGCAACTGTGATTGGCTGTATTTTAATTTCTTGTTTTGTAGATAGCGCTTTAGTCGTTAATTTACAGGCTGTTTTGCTCCCTGACATTGATAACATGACAAAAAAATTACGCATTGGTAACGAATACACTGCATATTTTGAAAATATGGGAGCTTATAACACTCGCTGGCAATTAACTTATGCATTAAAAATGCTTATTAGTACTTCATTATTATATTGCGTATGGAGCACATCGTATTTTTTACTCACAAATATCAGAAATCGGGTGCAAATTAAAGAAAAAATAAAATCAGGCCAGTTAACCTTATTAATGAGCCAGCTTAACCCACACTTTTTATTCAACTCTATGAACAGTATCCGTGGAATGATTTTTGAAGATAAAGAATTAGCAAAAGAACTGATAGATAAACTCACCGAACTATTTAGGTATAACTTAAGTTCAAATCAAAAAATCACTGCATCATTAGAAGATGAATTACGTGTATGTGAGTTTTATTTGGATATTGAACAAACTAGATTAGAAGAGCGATTATTAATTGAAATATTCATCGAACCTGAGTTACTAAAATTACAAGTCCCTACAATGGGTTTATTAACTTTATTAGAAAATGCAATAAAACACGGTATTGCACCGCGTATAGAGCAAAGCTTATTATCTATAACAGCAAATAAAACAGATGAAAAATGGCAGTTATCAGTCACTAATCCACTCTATCATGGAAAATATAAAGCCCTAGGCACAGGTACTGGATTATCTAATTTAGAACAACGCTTATTATTGATGTATGATGATAACGCACATATTAAAGTAGAAAAAACAGAAAATTCATTTACCGCAACACTCTCTTTACCACTTAAGGATAAATAATGAAGTCTTCCTATTTGACACAAGTAGGTAAAAAGTACTGGCAATACCAAGGTATATATTTTTTAGTTTTTATTGTTACTGTTACATTTTCAAATTTAAAAGTTTTTTCTTCTATTGCCTCCCAAGGTTTTATCATTTCTTACTCAATATCTACGATAATTAGCATGTTCTTTTGTGTTCATGTTATTACTAGAGGCATTTATAAATATGCTGAAAAAAGAAGCTATGGCATTTTCAACAATATTTTGTGGCTATTATTGAACTCAATTATTTGCGCAACCGTTTATCTATTATTAGATTTTACATTTTATCTATTAAGCTCAGCTTCGCTTACATTTAAGGATATTTTTGAAGCTCTTAATGTTCAAAACTCTGACAATTTACCATTTTGGTTACAATTCTTTATGCAGTGGTCAGGATATTGGACAACAATAGGCATGTGGTTAATCATCTATAGCTTTATTTCATCAAGTCGTTTCTATAAAAAACTGAAAGAACAAAGTGATAGCCAAGAATTGAAACTGTTACTAAATCAAATTAATCCCGAGTTTTTATATGCGACTATGGATGCAATTAAAACTTCCATTGATAAAGATACGGAATTAGCTGCTGATATTATTACGCAAGCTTCTGAACTATTTAGGTATAATTTATTATCAAGTAAAAATAATCATGCCGATATAAACGAAGAATTAACCAGCCTAAATAACTATTTAAGCTTATTAAAAGAGCAAAACCGTTCACCTGAAACCATACATATTTCACTAAATAACCAAGAAGATATACCTAACTTACCCGCCATGAGCATGATTTTTATGTTGTCACACATTTTAAATAATGCTAAAAATCAAACTCATGCACTCAGTATTGACGGCGCTATCACTAATAATAACTATAAAATTGAAATGTTACATACTTCAGCTAAAAAGTATAAATCAGATTTCAGCTACCTTAAAAATTTACGCCTTAGGCTACAATATATGTATCAAGGTAAAGCACAGTTAAATGTTAAAAAAGACAGGCAAAGTCATAAACTCATTTTAATATTGCCTTTAGTGATTAATTCAGTGACTAGTTCAGATCAATGACCATTTAACACTGATATTAACCCTTTATCATTTAACATTTGGAAAAAAACAATTTTAAATTTAAACTCAAGTAAAAATAAAATAAACATGACCACAATTTATTTACGAGAAAATATGGATAAAGCTATTTATGTTCAATAAACAACCTGATTCAGCACTTAATCCTCATTTCATATTTAATAGTATGAATGCAATTCGCTATACCATTTTTCAGGATCAGGACAAAGCCAGTGAACTACTCAGCGAATTAGCGCATCTATTACGTTATAAATTATCCGATGGTAAAATTGCCACATCGGTACAAAATGAATTAAGCCATATCACACAATATTTAAGTCTTGAGCAGTTACGTTTAGAAGAACGCATTACAGTTAAGTTAGATGGTATGCATTTAGGTGAGTATTTAAAACTACCTAGCTCTGTTTTATTACCTATAGTCGAAAAGTTATTACATGAAAAAGATGTATATTCCGTTTTTGAAAATACACTTAACTTAACCTGCTCTACAACTAATTCTGGGATTTTATTTTCACTATGCTTAGAGCAAGCCCCAAAATTAAAGCAAGGCGATATCGACTTTAGCAATGAGCTATCATCACTAGATGGTGCAGTGAAATATACATTAAAACAAGAATTAACAATTAACAGCTACAAGATGGAGTTAGAGCTTAATAAGCTTTAAATAAAAAAATGACAAGTATGAAAGTGATTATTGTAGATGATGAACGTTTAGCAAGAAACGAATTAAAGCGTCTATTATCAAAGCATTCTAACATTGAAATTATTGATGAAGCTAAAAATGCAGACGAAGCAGCTATAAAAATAAAAGAACAGCAACCTGATGCCATATTTTTAGATATTCATATGCCAGGTTCAACTGGATTAGAGCTTGCTGAATCTTTAGGCGATGACGTAAACATTATTTTTTGTACTGCTTACGATCAGTTTGCGGTTGATGCCTTTTCTTTAAATGCAATGGACTATTTAGTCAAACCTGTAAACCCAGAAAGACTTTCAGATGCTATCGCCAAATTAGAAATCAGACTTGAGCAATCAAAAAAACAAACCAGCTTACCTGATGATCACAAATTGATGGTGAAATATGGCGAAACTATGCGAATTATTCCACTAAGTGATATTATTCGTTTTGAATCTATTGGTAACCATGCCGCCATTTATACACCTCACGGTAAAGCATTTTTACACAGCTCACTTAATAAAATAGAAGCGAAGCTAGATGCTAACCATTACTTTAGAGCGAGCCGTTCAGACATAATTCGTTTAGATGCAATCGAAAGCATGGAACAAGCAATTAGTTATGGTTTAGAGGCTAAATTAAGCAATGGTCAAACGATTGAAATCTCTCGACGACAAGCGACTAAACTCAAACAGCTTTTAGAATTTACACAACTTTAAAAAACAAAAATGAGATTGGCTCATTTTTTATTTTTATACCCATGCTAAATGGGTATATACACAAACCACTTCAAGATGCAGGATTCAGTTGAAATTAGAAACGCTTAGGGCAAGACATTGATTGTAGAGAATGGTTATTCCCTTTTCAAGATCAATAACGCAGCTTAAAGATTTTTCTCATTAACGCTAACTTTAACGCGTTTATTGGTGATCAGTCTCAAGGGTTTTGCGGTTATAAACGGGATATTGCATGCTAATGTCACTTTGATATATTTAGGAAACACCATGAAACTGGTTAAAACCCTTAGTTTTATCGCTTTATGCACAGTTAATACGACTTGGGCCACGACTCAGAACAATATAGAAAATAATAACAGACGAATAGAAGCAGATAGTACTGTTATTACTGAGCATAAAGTAAAAATATTAGGCGAAAAAATAGCTTATAGCACAACGACCGGAACTCAACCAGTATGGGACGAGAAAGGTAATGCGGTTGCTAGCTTACATTACAGCTATTACCAGAAAAAAGGTGTAAAAAATAAAGCAAAGCGCCCATTACTCATTTCATTTAATGGTGGTCCAGGTTCGGCATCGGTATGGATGCATTTAGCCTATACAGGTCCTCGTGTATTAAACATTGACAATGAAGGCTACCCAGTACAGCCATATGGTGTGCAAGATAACCCTTTTTCAGTATTAGATATCACTGATATTTTATATGTAAACCCAGTTAATACAGGTTACTCACGCATTTTAGAAAACGAAAAAGGTAAACTACCTTCAAAAGCAAAGCAAAAAGAAATGTTTTTTGGGGTTAACGCCGACGTAAAATATTTAGCACAATGGGTAAATACCTTTGTTAGCCGTCATGATCGTTGGTTATCTCCTAAATTTTTAATTGGTGAAAGCTATGGTACAACGCGTGTATCGGGTTTAGCACTTGAACTACAAAACCGGCAATGGATGTATTTAAATGGTGTTGTTTTAGTATCACCAACAGATATTGGCATTAGACGTGATGGCCCAGTAAAAGCAGCTAACCGCTTACCTTACTTCACTGCAGCTGCTTGGTATCACAAGGCATTAACAAGTGATTTACAGCAGCAAGATTTAGAAGCACTTTTACCAGAAGTAGAAGCTTTTACAGTTAATGAGCTTATCCCAGCTATTGCTAAAGGTGGCTTCATTTCATCTGATGAAAAACAAAAAACCATCAAAAAAGTGGCTCATTACTCAGGTCTTTCTGAAACATTTGTAGCGAAAAATAACTTAGATATACCAGTATCTTTCTTTTGGAAAGAATTACTTCGTGATCAAGGTGTTACTTTAGGACGCCTAGATTCTCGTTACCTAGGTATAGATAAACGTGACACAGGTGAACGTCCAGATTACTCAGCAGAGTTAACGTCTTGGTTACACTCTTTCACCCCAGCAATAAACTATTATTTACGTGAAGAGTTAAACTATAAAACAGATCTTAAATACAATATGTTTGGCCCTGTTCACCCTTGGGATCGTACTAAAAACAAAACAGGTGAAAACTTACGTCAAGCTATGGCGCAAAACCCATACTTAAATGTAATGTTCCAAGCCGGTTATTATGATGGTGCAACAAACTACTTTGATGCTAAATATACTTTATGGCAGTTAGACCCAAGCGGAAAAATGAAAGACCGAATGAGCTTTAAAGGTTATAGAAGTGGCCATATGATGTATTTACGTCGTGCTGATTTAGAAAGCTCAAACCAAGACTTAAGAGAATTTATTGAGTCGTCTTTACCTAAAAAAGGCGAATCAGCTAAATACTAGCTTTTGCACCTTCTTCAAAAAGCCGATATTCAATCGGCTTTTATTATATTTAAATAATAGCTTATACCCATATCCACTTTAATTTTATTTAGACAACTGACATAAACCCTATATAATTTCTATATTACTAACACAAACATGAATATCGAGATAAACTTCATGAGTTTAAGCTTTAAAATAATTTTTAAATCATTATCTAGTAAGCTTAGTGAACTGCAAGCTAAAGATATTTTACAAACTAAATTAAAGTTAAGTTCTGCAGTCGCTGATAAATTCTTACAAGGCGAGGAGGTATTTAATGCTATTAGCCAAGAAAAAGCCCTAAAACAACAAAATATTTTTGCAACTATGGGCATTAATGTCAATATTATTGATATCACTGCAAATGTAAATAAAGTCGATGATCAGCAAAGCAACTCTGCGATTAGTCAAGCTGAAAAAGATGCAAAAATCATGAGTGCACTTGATTACATCACGACAAGTTTAATTAGATTAGAAGAAAAAGTAGATGAGCTGTCTCAAAATACATCCGAACAACTCCCTTCTTTAGATGATGAAAATGAACTATTAGAAACATCTGAACCTTTAGAGTTTGATGAGGACTTTGATTCACCTATAAAAAAAGGATCTAGTCGATTATTTTTAACGATTATTTCTTGTATTCTTTTAATCTTACTTATCGCGCTTGGCATTAGCTTCGCTTACCCTGATTTATTAAAGTTTTAAGTGGTCATACCTTGAAAAGAACTGAAATTAGAGACGTAATTAGAAAAAAGCGCAATTCATTATCATCTAAAGAACAAAGAAATGCAGAAAACGCCGTGAAAGTGAATTTATCTCAACTATTAAATAGCTATAAAAACGCTAAGATAGCGGTATATTTAAGTAATGATGGCGAACTAAACACCTCAAGTTTAATTGATAAAATACAAATAGATAACCACGAAGTTTACCTGCCCGTTTTACATCCATTCACAAGCGGAAATTTGCTGTTTCAGAAGTATGAAAAAAACTCACCCATGAAGGCTAATCGCTATGGTATCTTTGAACCCGAATTAAATTGCAGTCATGTATGTCCTGTTAGTGAGTTGGATATTATATTTACGCCATTGGTGGCTTTTGATGATTCAGGTAATCGATTAGGTATGGGTGGTGGATTTTACGACCGCACATTAGCTAGGTTTTATAAAGAAGGTTGGCAAAAACCACTATTAGTTGGCATTGCACATAATTGCCAAAAAGTAGCACAATTGCCAACTGAAAGTTGGGATATTCCACTAAAAACCATAGTAACCCCTGAAAAACTCTACCGTTGGTAATGTAATACTTAGTATAATGCTATAGCAGAAAATACCGTCCTTAATTATAAACTCTGAAGTGTGTTTTAAAATACACTTCAAAGCTGGAGATATACATGACGCAAGATGAAATGAAAAAATCAGCTGCTTGGGCTGCGCTAGAATATGTTGAAAAAGACAGCATTGTTGGTGTAGGTACGGGTTCAACCGTGAATCACTTTATAGATGCGTTAGGATCAGTAAAAGACAATATTATTGGTGCTGTTTCTAGTTCAGAAGCTTCAACCGAAAAGCTAAAAGCATTAGGTATCGAAATTTTTGACTTAAATCATGTTGATAATTTAAGTGTATACATAGACGGTGCAGATGAAATTAATCATCAAAGAGACATGATTAAAGGTGGTGGTGCAGCATTAACAAGAGAAAAAATTGTCGCTGCTGTTGCTAGAAAGTTCGTTTGTATCGTAGATAGCACAAAACTAGTTGAAGTCATGGGTGAATTTCCATTACCTGTAGAAGTCATTCCGATGGCTCGCAGTTATGTGGCACGAGAATTAGTAAAGTTAGGCGGAGATCCAACTTATCGTGAAGGTGTTATTACTGATAACGGTAATGTCATCCTAGATGTATACAATTTACAGATTACTGATGCTAAAGCATTAGAAGATAAAATTAACCAGATTGTTGGTGTAGTTACAAATGGCTTATTTGCACAACGCGGTGCGGATATTGTTATTATAGGTACGCCTGACGGTCCACAAGTAATTAAATAATTGATTAATAGGCTCAGGCAATGAACAAAATATCTTTGGCAAAAGAAAAAATTAAAATTTTATTATTAGAGGGTCTACACCAAAGCGCTGTAGAAACACTAAAACGCAATGGTTACACTAACATTGAGTATGTCAAAACTTCATTGCCTGAAGCTGAACTTATCGAAAAGATAAAAGATGTCCACTTTGTTGGTATACGCTCGCGCACCCACCTAACATCTGATATTCTAGGTGCAGCAGAAAAATTAATCGCTATTGGTTGTTTTTGTATCGGTACTAATCAAGTTGATTTAATTGATGCACAAAAACGTGGTATTGCTGTTTTTAACGCACCATTTTCAAATACTCGCTCAGTAGCAGAGTTAGTCTTAGGTCAAGTAATCATGTTACTTCGTGGCATCCCAAAAAGGAATGCTATGGCACATAGAGGTGAATGGTTCAAATCAGCTGTAGGTTCATTTGAAGCCCGAGGCAAAACGCTAGGTATTATTGGCTACGGCCATATAGGAACTCAGCTGGGTATCATGGCTGAACATATCGGCATGAATGTTCAATTTTATGATATTGAAGATAAGTTAACTCTTGGTAATACCAATCAAGTACACAGTTTAACAACATTGTTGCAAACTTCTGATGTAATTAGCTTACACGTACCAGAAACAGCGCAAACTAAAAACCTTATTGGTGCTGCAGAGCTTGAAGTAATGAAACAAGGCGCGATCTTAATAAATGCCTCTCGTGGTACTGTTGTTGATATTGATGCTTTAGCGCAAACCTTATCTGAAGATAAATTGGCTGGTGCAGCGATTGATGTATTCCCTCTAGAGCCTAAATCAAATAATGAAGAGTTTATCTCTCCATTACGCGAGTTTGATAATGTCATTTTAACACCACATGTGGGTGGTTCTACACAAGAAGCACAAGAAAATATCGGCATTGAAGTAGCCGGAAAATTAGCTAAATACTCTGACAATGGCTCCACTGTATCAGCCGTTAATTTCCCTGAAGTATCATTACCTGAATTACAAGGCCGAAGCCGTTTATTGCATATTCACGAAAACCACCCAGGTATTTTAACTCAAATAAACCAAGCTTTTGCACAGCACGGTATTAATATCGCTGCACAATACCTACAAACAGATGAAAATATCGGTTATGTTGTAATTGATGTAAATACAGAACATTCTGAAGTTGCATTAAAAGAGTTACGCGCAATCGAAGGTACAATTAAAGCTCGTATACTTCACTAAGCTTGCTTTACAAGTCGTATAAAAAACCATACTTGTATTTATTAAGTATGGTTTATTTTTAGGCCAATAAACATAGTTGTTTTTATAATGAACTTTGGAAAAGACGAATTGAAGTCTCAATACCAAGCAACATTTAATACAAATATCAATCGCTATTTTGATGGCGCCGTGACTATATTGTGACGTATTACAAAACGAATTATCGTAGAGATACACAATATTGACGTGAAAATTCAAATGAAAATGACATTAATGAATTAAATGCGCTTAAAAAAAACGTTTTCATTTTTAAGTTATTTAGCTGCCACTTTTAAGTTTAAAAAATTGGCCATTTCTTCCGGTGAAGCTAATTTTTGCAATGTTTCAGGTTTTTTAAAATCGGCAATACTCATGTTTTCAGGCACTGTAATAGAAATATTCAAAGAGCCCAATTTATCAATGAAAATCGTTAAGCCATCTTTTAAAACTTGTGGTGCTGGAGAAAAAGTAAGTTGCTGTTTGATCATCTCTTTCAATTGTCCTAGCTCCATTTTTTGTGCCGAAGCTAACTGAGTCAAGGCTGATTCTAATTTGCCTAAATTAGCAACTTCAAAGTTAAGTTTTTCAGGTTTTACTCCTTGTATTACATTCATCAACTGAGTTTGTTGTTTAAATTGTTGCTCTAAAGTAGGCTCTTTACCAGAGTCTACTTGCGCCTGATGTTGTTTATTCATTTGCATTGAAAAATCAAATAGCTCTTTCACATTAGTAAGCGAAAAATTAAATTTTAAACCGGCTACACCTGATGATTGAATTTGATTTTCAAAATCAGCATGGTTGCTATTTTCATTATATTTCATGCTTGAAAGTAGGTTAATTTTTGAATTTATAAATTCATCAGCTATACCTGGCGGTAATTGTTGTTTTAACTGTTCCGAAATAACAAGCTCTTTTAATTTAAATTCTGCATACTCTGTAATTTTTTGCGGATCATAACCCATGACTTTGACTGATTTAACATCTGCAAAGTGGCTACCGTCTGGCCCGACCAATTTAATTTTCTCAATTAAGAATGACTTATCTAATACATTTACTGATACATCCTGATAATCAATTTTGACACCTAATTCTGTATTTATCATTGCCAATTGTTTATCAAGTTCTATTTTAGCTTCTTGTGTTACTGAATAATTTGCATAACCAATGCCACCCGAAATTGCAGCTACAACTAAAGTACCAATTAATAACTTTTTCATTTGATCTCCATAGATCTTATATATGCTTCGCATAAAACTTTAAACTAGAATGAATATAAAGGGAATTCTTCGATAAGTCATATGATTATATATATTAAAGGCATATTTTTTGCTTGTTTTTCCTTTTTATAACAATTAATCCTATTTTCAACGAATTATTTGTTTGAACGACAATTAATTGCCGCTATTATAATGATTAATTTACATTAGTATAAGACGATGGAACCTTTGTATGGCTGATGATGTACTGCTTAAATATCAAGATTTAATCCAAGACCTTAAATCTGATTTAGGCGCAGAAAAATTTGAGCTTGTTTTTAAAAATAAAACAACTCAGCTATCGAAGCCTGAACAATTTTTATTAAAAATGGAAATGACGCGACTTTCGCAACCTGTTGCTAGGGTTATTGATTTAAGAGGACAAGTAACAGGTGAAGTGAGAGCTTATGAGTACAATGGCAAACAGCACTTTATGGATAATTTGGCCATAGAGGTCTTTGAAAAAGCAGTCAAGCAATATGGTGATTATACTTTAGCTGTCTATGAAACAGTGATGAGTACAGAAAACAATCACAAAGTTTTACAAAAAAAAGCAACAAAAAAAGCATTAAACACTTCAGAAATAGCACAAGAAAATCCAAAAGAAACTAATTGTCACATGGTAAAGTTTGCCTCTTATGAAACTCGGATAGAAGAGCGAATGAATTATGCTATTAAAGTTAAAATTCAAATAACCTCCTCAGATGAAGTAGAGGCTAGCACTTCTGATATTTCGGTTAGTGGCTGTAAAGTAAAAGTCCCTTCAAGATATAAACTAAAACACAAACAAAAAATAAAAATGCGTTTAATTGGTTTAGAACAAGACTTTGAACTGGGCTTAAAAGAAGGTATTGAGTATGAAGTTGTTGCGATAAAGAATATCAATAACGATACAAATCACATTAGAATGAAACGGACTTACATTGAAAACAATGCCAGTTTTGATGAATTTTTAAAAAGCTTTATTCATGGTAATAAACGCCGTTATAAGGTGAATTTAGACAATACTTTAGATGCGGTCATTGTTAAAGGTTATGAGCAATATTACTTACCTCGAATTACATCTCTTTCTATTTTTTTCAGCGAAGAAAATGAACATTCACTCATACCACGTTTACTTCTCAGTAACGAAAATAATATAGATACAATTCGTTATTTTAATGATGAAAATAAAAACTTTATTTTAAGTAGTATTTTACATAAAACGCGTTTAACTGAAATTTTATCTCAGCCAGGACATGTTAAGGAAGGTTTATTTTATAGTTTTACCCATATTTCAGCTGGTAAAATATATTACTATTCAGCAACAGATAGTGAATTTCAAAAAACGCCTGCGTTAAAGAGCCTATTTTTAGGATTTGGTAGTAATAAACCCAGTTGGCGAACTTTTAAAGTTCAAATAATGCCCACTCATACTGATGATGCTTTTATTCCTTTATCATTGCCTGAAACAGCAGATTCAGAAATTGCAAAATTAAACAAACCGCCTTCGCCTCGTGTTCAAGGAATTATAAAGAATATAAAATACTTGGCTTTGTTAACAGATCTCACAACAAAACAATCTCAAGGTGAATATCAAAAAAATAAATTCATAAAAGATCAAGCTAATGCGCTGAAACAATTTGGTCATTCAAAACAAGTTCACTATCCTGATATTGATGTTATTTCTTTAGAATATGTAAATTTAAGATCCGAAACGCGATTCTTGTATAAAACCTCAGTTGCTTTAGAGCAAGAAGAAAAAGGAAAGTTAACAGGAAAGTTAACAGGAAAGTTAACAGGAACTACACGTGACTTTTCAGAAAATGGTTTACAGATCGAATTAGATAAACCAACTCTATACGAAAATGATGATTTAGTATTGATGACATTACCTGATTTACAAAAAATCACTAAAAAACACGACTTACAGAATTTACCTTATAAAGTTATGGCCGTAAGTAAAACAAAGAAAATAATTAACCTTCGTAGCTATCGACCAACACTTGATAGCGAACATACTGGTACCACTTTTTTTAAACAGCTGATTTTACATAATAAATCTAAGCTTATAGCATCAGAAGAATCTCAGAAAGTACCAGGCCTTTCTACTGCTTTGAGAAATATGCAAACAAAAGCAGTGTGTCAATTCCCTTTTTATATCCATAAACTCGGCTCTGGGTATTCAGTGGGTGCAATTGGCCATGGTTTATATTCAAACCCTTTGCATTTAATTTTAAGTCAGTTTGGCTTGCTTGAAGAATATTTTAATATCGAAAGCATATTTCCAAATCACGTCCTCAATGATTTACTTATACCTAAATTGAAAGAGATGAAACGCCAAGATAAACCTTTCCAATTAGAGTTATATTTACGTTTTAATCCTACGGCTAAAGATATTAAGTCAGCAATTATAATCGATTACATTCCCTTAGATACAAACGAAATAAACAAAAAAAGTTTTGTGACTGCATGTATCAAACGAGAGCTTTTTTTTGGTTTTAGAGTCTATATTTCTAGAACTGGTCGTCCGGATACTGATTACTTAGCAAAAGAGTTAAGCTATATCACGCAATACGCAATACACAAAGCTAAAATCTTAGAAAACGAACTATGGTCTGTTGTTGGCGTGGGCGAAATGTTAGATATTTCAAATGAATTAATGCAAAGGTTTAATATTGAAGCTAGTTTAGTTGAAGCGATGAATCAAAGAAAAAGTCAGTGGATACAAAGAATAAGCTAGAGTTATAAAGATTAACTCTAGCATCAAACGATATTACATCTTCGGTATAGAAATAAAATATGCTACTTGTAAAAGTGATCCCGTATTAATAGCAACATCAGCAGCTTCAACAACTTTAGGTTTACCATGAACTGCAATGCCCAGCCCAGCTGCTGACATCATTTTTAAATCGTTAGCGCCATCTCCCATAGCTAAAGTCTGTTTGATATCTATATTCAGTTCATTTGCCATTTTATTTAAAAAATTAGCTTTTTCTTGCGCATCAACAATGACACCTAATACCTTTCCAGTTAATTTATTTTCTGCAACTTCTAATTCGTTTGCATGAATAAAGTCTAAGTCTATTAATTGCTGTACACGCTCAGCAAAAGGAATAAAACCACCAGATGCTATCGCTAGTTTCCACCCTTTTGTTTTTAATAAATGACATAAATCAAGTACACCTGGCATTAATGGCAGGTTTTCTTTTAATTTTTCAATCAACTTAAGCTCAATACCTGCTAGTTTTGCTACTCGTAATCGTAAGCTATCGCCAAACTCTAAAGCACCGTTCATAGCTTGAGCTGTAACAGAAGCAACTTCTTCATACACATTCGCTAAACGAGCAATCTCATCTATGCACTCAATTGTAATCGCGGTTGAATCCATATCCATAACCAATAAACCAGGTTGATCTATGCTTGGAGCATCATCAAAAACAGCAAGTTGGCAATAAATAGCCTTTGAAAGTTCATCTATTAAGGGTTTAAATTTTTCTCGATCAAATTGACACTTAATAACCAGAGCTGGATCTAAATTGTTATCCGGCTGAAAATAGCAAATATTAGCATCATCTATTTGCTCTGATTTTAAGAAATCTAAAATTTGATTAAGATGAAACGAAGTTAGTTCACAGCCAAATGCCAGCAAGTAATTCATTTGTGGACATTGAGCATGTGCATTTTCAGTTAAAAGTGATTCCTTAATAGATAATCTAAACCATTGACCCAATTTTAATATGGATGATAATTTTTTATCCTGAATTTCAGATAAATTGTAAGATGACATTTAAAACTCCAAAAGATTCACATTTTAAGATACGTTTAATATTTGCTTTTCTACCAAGAAATAGAGAAAATGTCTTTAGCATAGTGAGCAATATGAAAAAAAAACAACTTAATAATCCTACCATAGCAACAATGTATCAACGAGCCTTTCGCTTGGCGCTTACACTTATCTGCTTATTTTTACTTATCAACTTAGGTTTTAGTTCTAGCTTTGATAGCCACGAAATTATCGCTAAACAAACTCACCACACGGCAAGAAGCTTAGCTTTACAAATGTCCTATGCTGCTAAAGATGCATTAAGTAACAATAAACCTAAGCAATTAAAAACTATAGTAAACAATATGGTAAAAGATCCTTATGTGGTTTCGGCTTCTATTTTTGATAAATATGGCGCTTTAATTATTCAAAGCGATGACAGTTTTTTGTATCAAGAGTATTTGAAACAACCCAATGCTATGCCAGGAATATCTAAGCTTTCATCCCCCATAATTCAACCTATGTTTAATGGTAAAATACGTACAGGATTTGTAAGAATAACTTATTTATCTCGTGCAGCAATGAGTGAGGGCCATAACTATTTTCATAAATTAAGTCGGCAGATTGGTTTAATGTTAATTTTAAGCTGTATTCTAACTTGGCTAACGGCAAGAACCATTAAACGTTGGCAAGTAAATCGCTATACAAAAAAAATATTAAAACAAACTAAATCATCTGAACTCGAATAAAGTAATATTCCACAATAAAGCTATTATACTAAATTAAAAATATCTAAACTATTTATGTAAAGCTGCTTTGAAATAACATCTTTATTCTCTTTTCTAAGCGATACTAATTGCTCAAAGATAGCAATTAAGGCAATAGGTGTATTTATTTCACCTTGCTTACCAGAAATAGGCATAGAAGGTGCGTCAGTTTCAAGTAATAAAGACTCTAAAGGTAATTGATTGATAGTAGCACGTGTTTTATTCGCTCTTTGGTAAGTGATCACACCACCTACGCCAATTTTAAAGCCCATTTTAATATATGACTTTGCTTGTTGGAGGCTACCGCTAAAGGCATGTATTACACCGCCAAATTGAGGTCTAATTTGCTTAAAGGCTTGTTCAATTAAATTATGACTTTGTCTATGATGAACTATCAAAGGTAATTCAAGCTTATTAGCCAATGCAATATGGGCGATAAAAAGCGATTTCTGCTTTTCAGTATCAGCAATAGAGCTATCAATACCACACTCTCCTATCGCAACGATTTTATTTCTATTTAATACACAAAGCTGTTCGAGCTCATCTATATGATGTGTTTTATGTTCAGTGAAAAAGTATGGATGTAAACCAACAGCGAAATAGAGCTTGGGGATCAAGTCTTGAATCTTGCTAGAAGAGTTAATTATGCAAGATTCAAGACTTGATAAAATGCGTTTTGATTGTACCAAAGTTACTCCTGGTACCAGCATTTTAATAATGCCTGAATTTAAAGCTTGCTGTAATAACATGTTTCTACTTTCATCAAACTCAGCAAAATCAATATGGCAATGTGAATCAAAAAAATGATATTCACGCATAAAAGGTGCCTCTAATTTTAAGGGTTAAGGCGCTCAACCTGCCAAGTATCATCATCTTGCTTTTGATACATAAAACGATCATGTAAGCGATTCGCTCCACCTTGCCAAAACTCTACTTTATGAGGTTCAATACAATATCCCCCCCAAAATGATGGTAATGGTACTTCACCTTGTGAAAACTTGTTTTTTACTTGATTAAACTTTTCCATCAATACATTTTTTGATGAAACAGGTCGACTTTGCGCTGAAGCCCATGCCGCTATTTGGCTTTCTTTAGGTCGAGATAAGAAGTATTTGGTTACAGCCATTTTTGAAAGCGGAACAGCTTTCCCATAAACAATAACTTGTCGCTCTAAGTTATGCCAAGGAAAGTGTAAACAAATTTGATTATTATGTGCTAACTCTTGGGCTTTTCTAGATTCCGTATTGGTAAAAAATACAAATCCATTTTCATCTAAATGCTTTAGTAAAACGATACGCTGTGAAGGTTGACCATTCTCATCCACTGTTGCCACAACCATAGCTGTAGGATCAGCTAACTCAGCTTCTACAGCTTGTTTTAACCATGATTCAAATTGTGAAATAGGATTATCTGCCAATAAATCTCTACTTAATCCATTTTTTAAATATTCTCTTCTAATATCTGCTAATTTCATCATTGATCCGTTGGGTCTTTAACTAAGATTATGCACTCTAATGGCGTCATAATACCTTATTTTCAAAGCGGGATTATTAATTTTAAAAAAAAAATTTATCGCAGTTTTGAAATTAGCTAATCAACAGACATGATATTAATCTTTAAATTTGAAGTCGCTTTAATATGATCCATAACGCTGAACACCAACTTATGTTTTACTTGTGCATCCGCTTTAATGATCACATTCTGGGTATCAACCTCAGCTAAAGCGCGTTCTATATTTGCTTCAACACGCTCTAAATCAATTAATCGTTTTGGCTTATTACCATACCTTAACCATATTTGTTCTTGTGCTGTGATTTCAATATAAATAGCGCTATTCACACTCACTTTAGCACTATTATTTTCAGATTTATTAACTTCTATCGCAAGCTCTTTTACGAATGATGTTGTTACGATAAAAAATATCAACAAAATAAACACTATATCCAGCATAGGGGTCATATCTACATCAGCATCAGTCTCTCTATAAATTCGTTTTTTCGGGTCATTATGATGTCCTACTCAGTTCACATCATTTTTTAAAGTTAGTAAACAAAGCTCAAGTGAGCAATATTAAGAAAAGTAATAAAAAGAGATATTGGAGGCTTTATGAATAACAAATAGGGTGAGACTTTTGGCTTTTTCCCTATCCCTCTCACAGAACCTTACGTACGGACCTCGTATACGGATCCTGCATACTTCATATCACCATCATTAGTGCCACAATGCTAATTTGTAATCTAGTATAGTACGCCTTATGGCCATCGCTCATTTTCCAAACATTGTGGTAACTTTCATCGCAGGATTTGGCGTTCTAGCACAAAGGCAATCTACCAAACTTCACTACAATTACTTCTCATATACAATCTGTCACATCAGACGTCATTATTCCTAGTGCACCAATTCGGCTTGTCCCGCTGATCAGGCGGCTTGTGTATCAATGATAAAAACTCACAACTCATCAAAGTCTTAAAGCATGCTTCCCCTTTCGCAATCAATTAAAGCTTTTGACTAAAATTGACTCCATCAAACATGATGTGATGGTCCACTTGGTTTTCTCCTCCACACCATTACTGGCTTTCATCGGCCTAGCCTTACTCGCTACTACGGGATCATCTGCCACCTCACACTCGCAATATTCTTGAGTCACCTCTTGAATAACACGTTCAATCATTCGGATTGGATACAGTGCCAGGCTTCCCCCGTTACTGCAATAGCTCCCTGTTAGAAATACCACCCTCAAACACCGTATTGGATTAACTAAGTATCGGGCGTCGCACTATTTTGGACGCTTACCTACCAATACCGCAGAAACAGGTTACGGTTAGTTGTGTACCTCTAACTTCTTATGGCTTCCTTCAACCTCACCGTTAGCCAATAACGCCCTTACCATTCAGATTATCTTCCCCTTAGTCAGCATGATAAAGCTTCTTGCAGCCTATCCGGTTTGCCAGCTTCGCTGGGCAAAAAAAAGCACATTTCATCTTAGAATGTGCTTTGGTTAATTTAATATTTAAATCACGCCACGCAGTGGCCTTAATTAAATTTGTGGGGATAATCTAATGTTCTTTAAGCATCTCATCAAATTTATTTACGATTGAATGCTGTGGTTCACCAGATAGTTTACTCACTATGATGATTGTCAAAGTACATAAGATAAAGCCTGGTACTAATTCATACATAGTGGCACTTAATGATTCACCATTTATTGTAATTGGCGCATATATCCAGAATAAAACGGTTGCAGCACCAACAACCATCCCCGCTAAAGCGCCATTACGGTTCATTTTACTCCAATAAAGACTTAGCATTACAACAGGACCAAAAGCAGCACCAAAACCAGCCCATGCATTACTGACTAGAGTAAGAATTGAACTATCTCTATCGTATGCTAAAAATATAGCAACTAGTGCCACTAAAAATACAGAAATACGACCCACTAAAACTAACTGTTTATCACTTGCATCTTTATTTAAAAATGCTTGATAAAAATCCCCCGTTAACGAACTAGAAGTTACTAATAGTTGTGACGATATTGTACTCATAATTGCAGCTAAAATGGCTGCTAATAAAAAACCAGCAATCACAGGGTGAAATAAAATTTGTGATAATAAAATAAATATAGTTTCAGGATCATCTAATTGAATACCTGTAGATGCTACATAAGCAATACCCGCAAAACCTGTCGCCATAGCACCTATGATTGATATTATCATCCAACTCATTCCAATTCGTCTTGCTACAGGCATATCTTTCACTGAACGAATTGCCATAAACCTGACAATAATATGTGGTTGTCCAAAATAACCTAGACCCCAAGCCATAGCTGAAATAATCCCAAGTACACTGACACCATTGAGCATATTCAATAGCTCAGGATTAATAGCAGTGATAGATTGGTGCATTTTATTTATCCCTCCTACTTCATTTATTGCAACAAATGGTACCAAAACTAAAGCAACAAACATAATGCAACCTTGTACAAAATCAGTAAGGCTTACAGCTAAAAATCCACCAAATAAAGTATATGCAACTACAACTCCAGCTGTGACATATAAGCCAAACTCATAATTAATACCAAATGATGACTCGAATAATTTACCGCCAGCGACTATTCCTGATGATGTATACAAGGTAAAAAATACAATTATAACGATTGATGAAACTAACCTTAGCATATGAGATTTATCTTCAAAACGATTTTCAAAAAAATCAGGTAGGGTAATAGAATCATTAGCAATTTCAGTGTAAGTTCGTAATCTAGGAGCAACAATTAAATAATTTAAAAATGCGCCAATGACTAAACCAATTCCAATCCATAAACTACTTAAACCTGAAAGGTACATAGCACCAGGTAGACCCATTAGCATCCAACCACTCATATCTGAAGCACCGGCTGATAATGCGGCAACACTCGGACTTAAACTGCGACCACCCAACATATAACCAGATACATCACTGGTTGATTTTTTATAAGCATAAAAACCTATGCCGAGCATAACGATAAAATATATCGCTAATGAAATAAGCGTTCCTAATTCCAAGCTAACCTCCAATAAAGTGATTGTTATATACATATATGTAATAGTTACTTACAATACCATTTTTTAATAATCTATTACTATATCCCCCCTAACAAATGAATATTTAAATACGATAACGACACAATATTGTCAGATAATTGAAATATTTAATGTAAAAACATCATATTTACAATATATTCAAGGAAGCAGTACAATAATTAATATATTTGGGATACAGGTTCATTATTTATGTATTTTTACGCAGCAAGACAACCGATATTAGATCGAGAAAAAAAACTGTTTGCTTATGAATTGTTATTTCGCGATAGTTTGGATAATGTATTTCCCAATATTGACGAAAATGAAGCAACTACAAAGTTAATTGAAGGCAGCCAACTTGGCTTAGATGATATGACAGGTGATAAACCTGCATTTATCAACTTCACCCTTGATACACTTCAAAAGCGCTACGCTACTATGCTAAATAAAGAGCAAGTTGTAGTGGAAATTCTGGAAACTGTACAACCTGGTAAGCGACTACTCGCTATCGTTAAGGAGCTTAAGGAATTAGGATATACTCTAGCATTAGATGATTACATACATAATCCTGTTTGGAAACATTTTTATCCTTATATCGATATTATAAAAATTGATTTTTTAGAGATGGCGACGGAAGAAATTAAGCAAGTGATCAAAGATATCTCTCCCTATAAAAACATTAAGTTTTTAGCCGAAAAAGTAGAAACTTATGAACAATACCAATCTGCAATGGATATGGGATTTGCATATTTTCAAGGATATTTTTTCTCAAAGCCTGAAGTAATTCAAAGTAAAAGTCTTGCTCCTTCACAGATTACTTTAGCTGAGTTACTATATGAAACTTCAAAATCAGAAATGGATTTAAAAAAAATATCTGAAGTTTTTCAAAGAGATGTCAACTTAGCTTACAAATTATTACGTTATACCAATTCAGCTGCATTTAATCGCAGAGCAGAAATAGGTACAATAAAACAAGCTTTGGTTGTACTTGGCTTAGCAGAACTTAAAAAGTTCTTATCTGTCTTATTTACGGCGCAAGTCGCCTCAACAAAACCACCTGAATTAATGCGTCTATCACTTACTCGTGCCCGCTTTGCTGAATGTCTAGCAATAAAGCATGGACACATGAAAGACACCGCAATGGCTTTTCTTGCAGGTATGTTTTCTTTAATTGATGGCATTCTTGATCAAAATATGTCTGAAATTTTAGATAAGTTACCACTTTCTATTGAAATAAAAGATGCCATTCTGAAAAAGGAAGGTTTAATCGCTGATTATTTATCTTTAGTTGAGCATTATGAACTAGCTGACTGGGAACAAGCTAAAATGATTACAGAGCAACTAAATATTGATGTTAAAACTGTTCCTGACGCTTATCATGATGCAGTTTATTGGGCAAATACACAGATGGAAGCCATGTCTAAATAACCAGAACTCTAAGGCAATAAAAAAGCTGGAATTATATACTCCAGCTTTTTATGGATATTATTCAAGCTCTTCTAAAAAGTCCTCATCAAACTCTTCATCGTCTTCCTCTATTGAAAGATTACCATCATAAAGCTGATATAATTGTCTTTGTAAGTATATCTCTTTAACAAATATATACGGATCTATAGCTTCATTTAACAATCCTTCTTGAGGGAATAAAGATGCTCTCGCTTCTAATCCCTGAATTGTATAGCGCAATATCGTTTGCGGTAAACTCAAAGCAATTGATGGAATAACAAAGCCATCTACAACATCTCCAGAAACATTTCGAACTGTACTTGGCCCATATCCTGGTAACATTAAATAAGCGCCATTATCGGCCCCCCAAATACCCAAGGTTTGCCCGAAATCCTCATCAACCTGTGACAAGCCAATTTCAGTTGCAACATCAAAAATACCAAAGATTCCTACTGTAGAGTTAACTAAAAATCTTGCAATACTAATACCTGCATTGCCTGTTTTACCTTGCAAAGCTGCATTGATACCATCAACAGGTTCACCAATATTTTCAGTAAGGTTAACTAACCCTCTACGTACCGATTGTGGTGTGATTGTGATATAGCCTACAGCAGCAGGCCGTAAGATATACGTATCTAAAACATCCTTATTAAAATTATATAAAGGACGATTTATTGTTTGTAGTGGATCTTTCACATCTTGTTTTTCAATGGGTACTTGCGCACATCCTATAAATAAAAATAAAATTAAAAAAATCACTCCACTTTTAAGCATTAACATTCCTTATCAAAGTAACTGATCTACGACAACCGTTACCTCTGGTGAATTTTTCACTTCAATTGTATCACTTTTACCTTGAAGCTCTCCAGCAGCAGACATTACATTTTCATCAACTGATACTCTAACCGTTATAATAACTTGTTCAAATTGAGCAAGTGATAATTCCGCAACCATTGCATTTTTTTCAGATAGTGTAATCTCTAATGGAAAACTAAACTGACTCTGCTTAACAACAGCTAACGGCATTTTTGGTCCAGCAACAGCCTTTGCAAATACAAATAACGTCGCATTATTAGGGGTTTTATCCACTAAGTGATCTGCTAATTCAATTTTTACTTTTATTGCATTGTCATGTCCAGTAGAATTTTGTTCAATTTTGTAAAGTGACGCTTCAACAGATGAATTACTTTGAATATTAGTTGCCATGGCATGATTATTTAAAGGTTTTGCTGGTAATGACGAGATTTTGCCAACGAGTTCTTTAACTCTAAATTTAATCATTGCATAACGTTCATCATCTTTACTCATAGAGCTAAGTAACATATCAAATGCAGCCTTCGCTTCTAAAAAATCACCACGCTCGTACGCAATTAAGCCCAATAAAGAAATTGCATCAAAATTAGACGGCTCTACAGATAAAATAGTCGAGAGCATTGTCCCAGCCTGATTATAATCAGGCTCACCACTCATAAGCAGTAACTGCGTATAATTTAATAACACAGTGACATTACGAGAATTTAAACTTAATGTTTTATCAAAGGCTTGCATTGCAGACTTGTAATCACCTAATGACATATTTACTTGACCGAGCAACATCCAAGCCATTTCATCTTCGCCTTGTTTAGCAATTTTAGTTCTCAATCCTAAAGCGAATTGCTGTAACTCATTAGCAGTTAATGGTTCACCTTGCTGCATCATTGCTCGCTTACCAAGTTCAGGTAACGCAACTTGCGCTTTTTGCCATTGATTAAGCTGGCTGTAATTTCCTGTGGCATAATAAAAGATTGCAGTAAAGCTCAATAAAAATAAGCTGCCAGCTAATAATAAAGTTAAGTTATTACCTTTTACATTCAATTTTTTTTCTGGTGAAAGCTCATTTAACAAGCCTTTTTTTAACTCTATCACGGCTGAGCTAAAGTCTTCCAAACTAATTTTAGAAAGCTGAACATCATCATCTAACTCAGCTAAACGCTGATGATAAATATCTATTCTTTGCGCATTTTCACCACTTGATTGAGTTAAATCAGTTGCAGCCTTATCCGACTTTCGAATAAATGGAATTACGACAAAAATAGCACCGAGCAGTGCCAATAACACCAGAGTAAACCAAAGTGACATCATTGACCGGACTCCTGTTTCACTTGAACTGAATTATTCTGATATTGTGTAATAAGCTTAGTCAACTGAGCTTCATCTTTAACAGACCATTTTTGCTCAGTTGACGATTTTTTTTGACGAAAGATAACCGAACCAAAGCCAAACAATACAAATAAAACTGGCACCACCCATAAAACTAATGTTGACGCTGTAACAGGAGGTTTGTAATGAACAAAGTACCCATACCGATCAATCATATAATCAACAATAAAGTCTTTTGATTTATTTAGTTTTACTAATTCAATCACTTTGTCACGTAAATCTTTTGCTACGACAGCATTAGAATCTGCAATATTTTGATTTTGACATTTAGGACACCTGAGTTCTAAACTTAACTCTTTAAACAATTGTGCTTGTTGCATATTAGCAAAACTATGAGACTCTTCAACAGCAAGAATTACTGTTGAAACCCCCATTAACAATACAAAAAGGAAATATTTCATTATTACAACTTAACCTCTTTTAATTCAGTAAACTTAGGAGCAAATTTGGCTCGCCAAGTACGCTCATTTAAATCTCCTGTATGGTGTAATAAAATCACACCTGTACTATCAACTAAAAATGTTTCAGGTGCACCAGAAACACCTAAATCAAAAGCTAAGCTACGGTTTAAATCAAATATATTATATTGATATGGATTACCAGTTCGATCAAGCATATGAGAAACTTCATTTCTTAATGCTTGAATATTAAATTCACTATCGAAGTCTGGATCATACCCCTGCTCTAAATATAGACCTATAATTTCAACACCACGCTCACGAAGCTTGGTAAGGTAAGGTAATTCAACTAAACAAGTAGTGCACCAAGTACCCCAAACGTTGATTAAGTAAACTTTTCCTAATAAATCTTTCTCTGACCATGTTTTATTCTCTTGCATTAAATCAGGTAAGTTAAATGCGGGCATCTCCTGACCTAATCGACCTGTTTGTAACTCTCTTGGATTTGAAAATAACCCTTTAAATAAAAAGATACATAGTAAAAAAAATATGATTAGAGGCACAGAAAACATTAATTTGTTGTTTTTATTTTCATCACTCATGAACTTACCTCATCAGATGTAGCTGGCTGAGATGATTCATTTGTGTCTTTTGTTTTTTGCGAAGCCTTCGTAGTACCTCTATAACGTTTATCAAGTAAAATCAGCAAGCCTGCAAAAGATATTATTAAGCCACCTAACCACATCCATCTGATATATGGTTTATGATAAATCCTAAGTGCCCAAGCGCCGTTACTTAATTGCTCACCTAGCGCTACGTATAAATCACGCCCTAGAGAGGCATCTATTGCTGCTTCAGTCATAAACTGCATACCCACATTGTAACGACGCTTTTCAGCATGTAACTCAGTTACTTTTTCACCATTATTATAAATACTGACGACAGCAGCATGACCGGTATAATTAGCGCCGACAATTTCTTTAATACCATCAAAACGATATACATATTCATTTAATGTCACGGTTTCACCAGGCAGCATTCTGACATCTCGCTCAACAGAATATGCTGATGTTAATGCAATACCCATAACAACACATGCAAACCCAAAATGACCACTTACCATAGCCCAGTAGCTCGTAGTTAACTGCTTTAAACCTACTAGAATACTTGTTTGTTTTGTTGCTTTTTCAACGATATCGAATATCGTTGAAATTGTGACCCAAATCGCCAATAAAACCGCGATAAATGTCATTAATGACACAACATCATAACTTGAGTACAACCAACTCGCTGTAATTACGATGCTTATTAAAGCAATTAGCGATAATTTATTTTTTAATGTATTAAATTTGTTTTGTTTCCAACGCAATAATGGCGCTACACCTAAAGCAAATGCAAAAGGAACCAGTAAATAGCTAAACATTTCATTAAAGAATGGTTCGCCAATTGAAATAGACCCCATGCCTAATTCTTTATGCACTAACGGTAATAACGTACCTAACATAACGATTAAGGTCGCTACACATAACAAAATATTATTTAACCACAATGCAACTTCTCTAGAAAACAAACGATAACGTCCTGCACTATTCACTGCTGAAGCTCGCATAGCATATAGCGCTAAGCTACCACCGACAACGATGGCTAAGAAGCCTAATATGAATATGCCTCGACCTGGATCGGTTGTAAATGCATGCACCGATACAAGTACACCGGAGCGCACAATAAACGTACCTAATAAACTAAATGAGAAGCCCGCAATTGCTAATAAAACAGTCCATGACTTAAACACGCCTCGTTTTTCTGTCGCAGCTAAAGAATGTATTAGAGCAGTCGCAATCAACCAAGGCATCAATGAAGCATTTTCTACCGGGTCCCAAAACCACCAACCGCCCCAGCCTAATTCCGAATATGCCCACCAACTGCCTAAAGTAATACCTAAGGTTAAGAATAGCCAAGCAGCAATAGTCCAAGGACGAGACCATTTAGCCCAAGTATTATCTAGTTTTCCGGTTAACAATGCAGCAATAGCAAAAGAGAAAGTTACAGATAAACCAACATACCCCATATATAATAATGGCGGATGAATGATCATTCCAGGGTCTTGTAAAAGCGGATTTAAATCATGACCTTCAACGGGATAATAAGGTAATAAAGATTCAAATGGGCTTGACATTAATAAGGTGTAAAACATAAAACCGACACCTAAAAAGCCTAAAACGCCTAGTACACGAGCACGTAAAGGCCAAGGCAAAGATTGAGATGCAATAGATACAATTGCAGTCCAACCCGCTTGCATCACAAGCCATAACAGCATAGCGCCTTCATGACCACCCCAAGTCGATGTTATTTTATAATACCATGGTAAAGAGCTACTCGAATTACTTGCGACATATACTAAAGTAAAATCATCCGTTAAGCTGGCATAAACTAAAGCGGCATACGAAATAAATACAAATACACACTGCCCTATTGCCAAAGCAGGTGCTGCGCGCATAAGTCTTAAATTATTAGTATATGCTCCCCATAAAGGATAGATACATAATAAAATAGATAAACCTAATGCGATGGTTAAAGAGATATAACCCAATTCAGGGATCATCTAGCTATCTCCTTTTACATTATTATAAACTGGCTTTTGGTGTTTGATACCTTTAACTGCTTCAGCAACTTCAGGTGGCATATATTCTTCATCATGTTTAGCCAATACTTCAAATGCTTCAATGATATTGGGCGCAATTAAGTTTCCTTGCGCCACAATACCCTGACCTTCTCTGAATAAGTCAGGTAAAATACCTTTATAAATCACTTTTACAGTTGGACCTGTATCCATTAATTTAAATTCTACATGCAATGAATCTGGGTCTCTTTTCACCGAACCTGGTACGACCATGCCGCCAATTCTTAGCTTTTGACCGACCAAAGGTTTTTGCTTTTCAGGGCCTTTACCTTGGATTAATTCAGTTGGTGTGTAAAATAAGTTTATATTACCTTGAAGTGCATAAAGCACTAAGGCAACAGCAGAGCCTAAACCAAAAACAACTGCAAGCAGTGTCACCATGCGCTTTTTTCTTCTAGGGTTCATTATTTTGACTCCTGCTTTGCTTTTTTAATACGTGCTTCACGATCTAGCTGTTTAGCGACAGCATCTAGAATACGTTGGTGACTAAACTGACTATCTAAGAAAATGCTTAATAATATTAATGCACAAGTTCCAAAGGATAACCAAACATAAAAACCATAACCACCCATGGCTATAAAGTCTGAAAACGAATTAAACTGCATTATTATCCCCTATTTCACTTGTTACATTTTGAGTTTGGCTTTTTACTAAATCTCGTACCCAAGGACGATGCTTTTCACATAATAAGATTTCATTTTTTAAACGGATCAGAACAACTGTACCTACAAATGCAGAAAATGCCAAAATATTAACCATTAATGGCCAAAACATACTTGGATCAATCGCACTACCATCAAATTTAGTGATAGTTGCACCTTGATGCAACGTATTCCACCACTCAACTGAGAAATGGATAATAGGTAAATTAATAGATCCAACTAAAGCTAAAATACAAGAAGCTCGACCCGCACTACCTTTATCTTCAAAAGCATTATAAAGTGAAATAACACCTAAATATAAAAACAATAGAATTAACTCAGTAGTTAGCCTTGCATCCCAAACCCACCAGGCTCCCCACATAGGCTTACCCCATGCAGCACCTGTGATCAGCGCAATTAAGGTAACAGCCGCTCCAACAGGTGCGATTGCTATTACTGCAAGTTCAGCATTTTTTAGCTGCCAAACCAAAGCGATAAATGCAGCAATTGCCATTGAGGAATATGCGCCCATAGATAAAATAGCTGAAGGAACATGTATAAAAATAATTCTATAACTGTCTTTTTGTTGATAATCTGCTGGTGCAAAGCCTAAACCCCAAACCCAACCTACAATTAAACTTAATACAGCAATCATTGCAAAATACGGCAACAAGATGTTGCACAATCGATAGGCTGTTTGTGCCTTTGCATAAGGATGTAACCACTTCCACATAACTAATCCACACTCTTTTTAAACACGACGCAATATATTGACTTGCTACAGCAATATAAAATTTAAATTAACTTATACTGACTTTTAATGCTGACGAAACAGCAAATGGCGCCAAAACCAAACCTACAGCTAACATTGCACCTAAAATTGCAAGTTGAGCAGTATAATCCAGAGACATAGCACTCGTATCAATTGCCGACGTTGCAAAAATAAGTACAGGAATATACAAAGGTAGAACCAATAAACTTAGTAAAATTCCTCCTTTTTGTAAACCTACAGTTAAACCAGCGCCAATCGCACCAATTAAACTTAATAACGGCGTACCAATCAATAATGTCACAACTGCTGCTTGCATTGAATTGGCATCTAAGTTGAGCAAAAGGCCAAACATAGGTGAAAATAAAACAAGCGGTAATCCAGTAACAGACCAGTGTGCAGTAATTTTAGCAACAACAATCAATGATGTTGGGTATGGGCTCATTAATAACTGCTCTAAAGACCCATCTTGATAATCATCTCTAAATATTTTATCTAAACCCAACATAGTTGAAAGTAATGCTGCGACCCAGATAATCCCCGGTGCCATTCGTGTTAATAATTGAGGTTCAGGGCCTATCCCTAGAGGGAATAAGCTAATAACGATCAAGAAAAAGAGTAAAGGATTAATAATTTCAGAACGTTGCCTAAAAGCCAGTAAAACATCTTTCTTATAAACAGAAAAAAATAATTGGCGATATGAATATTGTCTTTGCATTAAATACGGTACTCCAAAGATAATACTTTTAAATCATCAAAATGTTCAGTTAAGTCTTGATGTGAAGTTAATAAAATACTGCCACCTCGATTCAATTGCAGTTTGAACTGCTCTTGAAGTAAAGTAACCCCCTTTTTATCAACTGCCGTAAATGGCTCATCCAACATCCATAACTTTGCATCTGAAATCCATAACCTCGCCAAAGCGACACGTCGCTGCTGACCAGCGGACAACATTCTAACGGGAATATCTTCTAGACCAACCAAACCTAAATTTGCTAATACGTCATAAATATCTAACAAATTGTTCTTACAAGCCTGAGCATACCCGTGAGTCTCTTGCCAAAATTGAATATTTTCAATGGCATTAAGTTGCGTATTCACCCCAGTTTTATGGCCAATATACAGTAATTCAGAAAAAAAACTGTCTTCATCATCGGCGATATTGTTATCAAACCAAAATCGATAGCCTTGCTCTAATCTTGTAAATCCAGATAAAATCCTAAACAATGATGTTTTTCCGGCGCCATTAGGACCCTCAATTTGCATTATTGACCCTTGAGGCAATTCAAAACTTAAGTTTTCAAATAAGCAACGATCTTGTCTGATACAGGTTATGTTTTCAACTTTTAACAACTATAACACTCTTAACAGCCCTAATTTTATAGGGGTATTTTCTATAGGAAGTAGTCTATCATAATGGTATTGCAAAACGTAAAAGCTTTAACTGGAATTAACTGCAAATCGACAAAAAAGTGATTTATGCCAATATTTAGTTTTATATGATGGTTTTTTCTAAATATAAAATAAAATAAAAGACCTAAAATCTTAAATGAAACATAATAAATAACTAACTTTATATGACTGATACTAAAAGCATTTCAAAAAATACAATCGCACAGCAGTTTTCAATAACTGATGACAGCTCACCTTTGCTTAAACATCTAAAATCAGATACCCTTTTGAATGTTAAAAATGTGACAAGTACAGGGTCACTATTGCAACTTGAGATCCAACTAAACGGCAAATGGGAGAAAGTAACTTTAGCATTAGATTCAGCCAATAAAAATAAAGAGATTCAAATTAATGACGGCAAGTTAATTATTCATAATGATGGTTTGAAAATAACTCTAATTGCAAATAACGACACCAAAACCTCAGCTTTAAATACTCAAGACATATTAAAAATACTCCATTTATTTGTTCAACCTAAAGCCCAAAAAGAAACGTATATTGGCAATATACTGACTTCAAAGGATAATCAAGAAGTCTCTCTTTTAGCACAGTTAAATAAAAATCTAAAAAACACATTGAGCATTCCTGCACTTAAAGCAAATATCCAATTACCATCCAATATTACACACCAATTAAACTTAAATACTCATGTTTTACTTAATTTACAAGAATCAAACAAGGAAATAATAGCAAAAATATACCTCCCGAAATCAAATGCACCGGCATTTGAATTGAAGGTGCCCATTGAGAAAGTAATTCAATGGTTTAAATCAACTCAAGTTGATTTAAAGATAAAAAGCTCAAATACAGCCAATAGTCAAATAAAACAAAATAATAATATCACCACCGTTTCAGCTAATATTTCACCAAAGCTTTCCAATTGGCAAAATGCAAAAATCATAAATCAAGGCAGTAACATCAAAATTGAGTCTATATTTGTGCCTGTCGATTTAAATCTCACTACAAGCATATATAAGTCATTATTAAAGCAAAACAGTTCAAATAGCATGACTGATACAATATTGAAAATACATTCAAAAAATACAGAACATAACCTTGCAGTGCTTAAAGGTCATGAACACATTAAAACCCATTCAGTAGTTGCAAAAAACGAAAATATCGAAACGCCTTTCAGTAAAGTCGTAAACTCGATCAAAGCTGCATTTACAACAAACTCAGAGCTTGTAAACCAAATAAAAACTTCTGTACAACACTCCAATTTAAGAAACAAAAATATAGACTCAGTTACACCAAACAAAGAACCTAATATAGAAACAACTAATAAGTCGTTAACCAACCAATTAAAGACTAATTTTCTTCCAAATAGTAGCCAAAGTGAAAGCATTAAAGTTAACCCCACAATGAACGAGGAGTTAAGAAAAACTCAACTAAATATACCGCCCCAACAAAGTAACAAACAAGTTAACTCAAACCTATCTAAACCTTTAAGGCAGACTATAGAGAGTAATAAAACTCAAGAACTTGATGCTAAAAAGTTTAGCTTATCAACACAAAATACAAAATCAGATAATGTATTTACTGTAAAAAATGCTCCTCAAACTCCCGAACTAAATAAATTAGTAAACCAAGCCTTTAGTAAAATGATAACTCCAAAAAATATTTCAACTGATAAAGTACGCTCCGAAATACTATCAACCGTTCAGCCTAATTTATTAAATCAAACTGAACAATCAAATACTTTTAGTAACTCGATTCAGGAGCTTGCTCTGAGCTTATTGGCTTCCCACAGTATAAACCAAAAAATTGAAGATAATATAAGTTCAATAAACAAATACACTCAAAAATTAGATCAATTATTACAACTTATATTTCCTGGACTAAAAACTAAAACGCGTAATATTATTAAAGAAGCGAGAACAAAAGCAGGAAGTGCACTGATTCAAGAATTAGGACAGATGCAACATACAGTAAAGCATTCACAGCAACAACTTATTCAAAACCATGTAACAAATACGCAGGCAGACAATTTATCCAATACAATCTTACAATTTCTATTACCCATGCAATTACCTGAAACAGTAAAACAAACTGAGATTAATTTAGGGCGTTATAAAAAGAACAAAGAAGACGGAGAACTCAAGGATGTTTGGTTCATACGCTTGAATTTTAATTTTGAAACATTAGGTCAACTACAAGTGAATGCGCAGTTAATGGATAAAAATGTTGAATGTACATTTCTGGGCACAAAGCAAAAATTGATCGAGAAAGCTGAACCTTATATCAACATGTTAAAACAAAGATTAATAGAACACGGACTATCGGTAGGTAAAATGACTATAGAGCAAGGCCGACATCATTCTAATGAAAGTTATAATGAACATTCAATTATAAATATAAAGGTTTAAGTTATGCGTAAAGACGATGAACAATATAAAGAGCAAAAATCAGCCATAGGTCTTCTTTATGATGGTAACTCAGCACCGAGCGTTTCACTAAAAGGTTTTGGAGAATTTGCAGAGCATATTATTATAGAGGCCCAAGATAAAGGTATTTTAATTCATGAAGATAAGGTATTAGCTGACACATTAAAAACGTTAGAGTTAGGCCAAGAGATCCCCAAAGAGCTCTATATACTCATTGCTGAATTAATCGCATTTTCATATGTATTACAAGGTAAGTTCCCACCTGGGTGGCAAGGTTTAACAGGGAGTTTGAATCTCAAAGCTTAGATGGAAATGGTTTCGTCTTTATATATTAAATATCAAAATAGAAACCATAAATACTATTTTTGTTGATGTAATGAAAGTAAAAGCTCAGCTTCAGCTCGAGGTAACTCGCACTCCTTCATCACTTCATCTAATTGAGCTCCTAACTCAACCATTTTTACGGCGCGAGAATACATTTTAGAGTCAGGATCGTTATATTGCAGCTCTTGCTGATTTTGTGATAATTCTTGACTCGTTTGCTCTAGTTGCAAAATACGTTTCCCCATATTCAATAAGCCACCACGTAACTCGTCAATTTCACTACGAAGAATTATATTCTGCTGTTTTAAATCTGAAAAACTTTCATTTAGTTCGTTATTAAAGTTTTTATTTTTTTTATTTTCTAAAAATATAAAGGCAATAATGACGAACGATACAACTAAACTTAAAACAGATGTAATTATTATATTTTCCAACTCTAACAACCAATAAAAGCTTGAGAAAATGCTAGAGAGAAAACACTAAAAATCATTTAGATCTCTCCATTCTTCTTCACTTAATAGCTTATCTAAATCGACTAAGATTAATAGCTGACCATTTCGATTTGAGACACCTTGAATAAATTTGGCACTCTCTTCTGTACCAATATTTGGCGTACTATCAATCTCTGAGCGTCTTAAATAAACGACTTCAGCAACGCTATCAACCAAAATACCGATAACTTGTTTTTCAGCTTCAATAATTACAATACGTGAATCATCTGTCACATCTAAACCAGACAAACCAAAGCGAGTACTAGTATCTATAACAGTTACTACATTACCGCGTAGGTTTATAATGCCTAATACATAACTAGGTGCACCAGGAACAGGAGCGATTTCCGTATAACGTAATACTTCTTGTACTTGCATTACATTAATACCGTAAGTTTCATTTTCTAATCGAAATGTTACCCATTGTAGGACCTCATCACTTGCATCTGCGGCATTTACTGATGTAATTCTTTGTTCATTCATATTCATGCTCCCACGCGATTATTTTCATTCGTGATATTTATTTTTTAAATTCTCTGCTATCTAACCCTTGATCCAGTAATTCAGTTAATGAATCAACATCAATCAAAGCACACATTTTGTCTTTTATTAAACCAGCTAACCAAGGTCGCTTCCCAGACTGTTCTCTCCATTTAACATCATCACTTTTCAAAGTAACGTTATTTATTAAGTTTTCTGCTTGTAAGCCCCAACTTGTTTCGCCTAACATTATAAGGTATTGATAATTTAAATTTTTCTCAAGAGCTTCATTATATTTTTCTGGCATAACCCATTGTGCTGTATCAATAACATTTAATTTTGTACCCCGATGAAGCATAACGCCTTTAAACCACTTAGGTTTTGAAAATACTTTATTTATTTCATCAAGTTTATGGATCCCACCTAAAGACTTGAGAGGTACAGCTAAAGTTAATCCGGCAACTTTAAAAAATAGGGCTTGAAACTCTCCAGTTCGATATTCAGCTTCTTGTGTTAAATTAGAAATACTGTTTTGCTTTTGTATTTCATCTACTAATATAGAGATTGTAGGTGGTTTTTCTTCATCTTGCTTAAGCTTAATTGCGATTTCAGCGGGTTTAATAGTTTTTTTGATAACTTGAACTTCTTCGGGCTCAACAACTTGTTCAAGTAACTTTTCAACTGGCTGTAAAACTGCTTTATTTAATACTTCCTCTTCTGTTAATAAAGCTGTGAGATATTGTTTCATTATCTTTTCATTTGCAAATAAAGGCTTATTCATCTAAGGCCTCTGATACAGAGTGTTTATCTAACTTTTGTAGGTGATCCAGTAATGTTAAATATGCGTAGACTCCACGTGACTTTGGACAATACGTTATTGGTGATTTCATCGCTAGGCTTGCATCTCTAAACTTAGTATCTATTGGGATCACTCCGGGCCAAACTTTTTCTTCATATGTAGCACGTAATGTTTTATAGGCTTCCAATGAAGCTTTAGTACGTTTATCATACATCGTAGGAATAATTGTATATCTATATTTCTTAGATTGTGAGCTTTGCATTAATTGCATCGTTCTCATCATACGATCTAACCCTTTTAAGGCTAAGAATTCTGTTTGCACTGGGATTAGAACCCGTTCACTTGCAGCTAATGCATTAACCATCAAAACTCCTAACACTGGTGGACAATCCAATATTGCATAATCATATTCATCTGCAATTTTAGCCAAGGCTTTAGTTAATATTAAGCCCATCCCGCTTTTATTCCCCATGTAACGATCTAAAGTTGCTATTGCCATAGTTGCAGGTAAAATATCTAAATTATTCATCGTAGAAGGGCATAATGCTTGTAATATTTCTTCTTTATTCATGGCTTTATTTCTAGAAAAAACATCATAAACACTCACTTCTAATTCTTCAGAATCAATGCCAAAATAATATGTTAAGGATGCATGAGGATCAGTATCAATGAGTAATACTCTCTTGCCTTTAGATGCAAGTATGCCACCTAAAGTAACTGTGGTGGTTGTTTTACCTACACCACCTTTTTGATTCGCCACTGTCCAAATTTTCAAAATTAATCCTTTCTACTGCTCTTTTTCTCGCGTTGTTATACGTATGCCACCATCAGGTAATTTAATAATCTTGATGGTTTTATCATCTTTTTCATTTTCTTTTTTTTCAATGTTTTTTAATTGACTCTCTAATTCTCTTTTATTTTCTGCTAAAGCATCTGAAACAACAACCTGTGAATTATCCTTAGAAAACATACCGAATTTTGATAGTGCAATTACCACTTTTCTATTTTCAGCTCGACCTTCATCTGAGTTATTATTTTCAAATGGGGCATATTGCCCATAACCTTCAATCACCATTCTAGCTGGATTTATACCTTCTTTTTCTAACGCCAGTAGCATTTGAGTTGCACGACTTACCGATAATTGCCAATTAGAGCTAAATACTTCATTATTGATAGGTTGATTATCTGTGTAACCTCTCACTCGAATATAATTTTCTACTCGATTAATAATATTATGAATTTTAGAGACCACTTGTTGAACAGCTGGAGTTGAGGCAGAGCTACCACTACCAAACAACAAACCTGAATTAAGCTCTATAGTTAACCAATCTTCGTTTAATTCTAATTTTGCCTGCCCTTTTTCTATTTCATCAGATAAAGCGGTTTTAAGATCTTGTTCTAATGTATCTAAAGGGCTACCAAGTTTTTTTTGCTTTAAATTAGCTAAATCCCCAAAACCATCAACTAATTCAGGTCCTTTTTCCTCATCTTTTATGGAATTACCATATAAAACAAATTCTGTATCAATTGCATTTTTTGATAAAAGCCCTTTGCCTTGTACTCCAGAACCATCCTGCTCATATTGATTTGCACTTTTATCAAAAACTTGCTCTAGTGAATCTGATAAAATTTTAAATTCATCTTCATTAGCGATAGCTAAAGAATATAAAACAACAAAAAAAGCAAACATAAGTGTCATATAATCGGCATAAGAGACTAGCCAACGATCTAAATTATCTTGGTTATTTTCAAATGCAGACTTACGATAACGTCTCATAATGCTAAGTAGTTCAACCTTTAATAGTATTAACTTGAGAGTAATGTTTTTTTGTTTGATATGCTGAAAGCTTTAACTCTATATTACTTGGGCTTTCTCCCTGTAAGATAGATAACATTCCTTCAGACAGCAATTCATGGTACATCATTTGCTCTTCAACGATACATTTAAGTTTATTTGCAACTGGCAAGAAAAGTAAATTCGCAAAACCAACCCCATAAATAGTAGCGACAAATGCAGTGGCTATACCAGCACCAAGTAATTCTGGCTCTTTGATAAAATTCATCGCTTGTATTAAACCTAATACGGCACCTAAAATTCCAATGGTTGGGCTATAACCTCCCATCGCTTCATAAATTTTTGAAGATTTAATTAACGCTTCGCGGTGAAAAATCAGTTCTACTTCCATTGCTTCTCTAAATTGCTCAGGTTCAACGCCATCAATCATCATATTCAGACCTTTAGAAATAAAATAATCATTACTATTTAAAGCTTCATTTTCTAAGGATAAATAACCGTCTTGACGTGCCTTATTTGACCATGATTTTATTTGTGAAATACCTTGATCAACAGGGTAATATGGTGGTTTTATAATCCAAGAGAACATTTTAATTCCCTGAAGAAAAATTCCAGCGGGTGATTGAAGCATAACAGCGCCTAAAGTCCCACCTATAACAATAAGAAGCGCGGAAAAGTTTACTAAACTTAATAACAATCCGCCTTCAAACCAGTAACCAAAACCAATTGCAAATATTGCAATTAACAGCCCTGAAATTGATAACTTATCCACAACCGACTTCTCTTGTTATTCGATTTGCAACATCTGGTAGTGGAATATTCGCGTCTGAAAGACCTGCATTTGCCACAGCTTGAGGCATACCGTATACAACACATGTTTTTTCATCTTGCACCCATATTTTAGAACCTGCTTGCTTAAGCAATCTAGCTCCATCTCTGCCATCAGCCCCCATACCAGTTAAAACAATTGCTAGCACCGAGTCGTTGTAGCTTTTAGCTATGCTTGCAAACGTGATATCTACGCTTGGTTTATAAGTTATTCTTGCACCTTCATCTTCATAAATACGTATTTTTTGACTCGCTCCACGCCCCTCCACAAGCATTTGTTTTCCACCTGGTGCTAAATAAGCTGTCCCAGGTTTTAATAGCTCACCATTTTGTGCTTCTTTGACTTGGATTTTGCATAAAGAATCCAAACGAATTGCAAATGCAGGCGTAAAAGCGGCAGGCATATGTTGTATTAATAAAATAGGATGAGGAAAATGTTCTGGTAATTGCGTTAATATACTTTGCAAAGCAACAGGTCCGCCTGTTGACGTGCCAATAGCCACAATTTTATATTTTTTCCCTGAGGCTTTCACATCTTGAGATACTTTTCTCCTAGAATTAAAATTGTTTTCAGCAGACTTAACAGAACGTGGCTTTAGCTTAGGTTTTTCTGCAGAAAATGGTATTCTTGTAAATCGATTTAATCTACGTTTACCAATTTCTTTAACTTTTTGTTGCAATAATCGAATTGCTTCTTCTTTATCTCTTGCTATATCTTCAAACTTTTTGGGTAAAAAATCTAGAGCACCAGCGTCAAGTGCATCAAATGTTGCACTTGCGCCGTGATGAGTTAAAGATGAAAACATTAATATTGGCACAGGAGATGCCTTCATTATTTGTTTAACTGCACTAATACCGTCAAGTACAGGCATTTCAACATCCATAGTAATTACATCAGGTTTAATTTTAGCTGCTTTTTCCACAGCTTCTTTACCATTATTCGCCGTGTCAATTACTTCTAATTCTGGATCTTGATTTAATATTTCACTGACTCTTCGTCTAAAAAAACTTGAATCATCAACAACTAAAACTTTAATTGTCATTCAATTTACTCATTTATTTATTTTACTTTTCCAGCATAGTGCTTCAATAAATTTGGCACATCTAAAATTAGCGCTATTCCACCATCAGATGTTATTGTCGCTCCAGCCATGCCAGGCGTCCCTTGTAATAAAGCATCAAGCGGTTTTATAACCACTTCCTCTTGCCCTATTAATGAATCAACGGCAAAACCAACTTGTTGTGTTCCTAATTGAACTATAACAACATGCCCATCCCCACTACGCTGATCAGAAACCGAAGATGGATTTTTAACAAGCCAACTTTCAAGATAAAATAATGGAATAGCTTTATCTCTAACAATGATAGTCAGTTGACCATCAACTATATTCGTTTTAGATAAATCAAGATGGAATATTTCATTAACACATGCCAAAGGTAGTGCAAATGTTTGCTCTTCAACAAGTACCATGAGTGTAGGAAGTATTGCTAATGTTAACGGTACTTTTATCTCTAGCGAAGTACCCGTTCCTTGTTTTGATTCTATATTTATTGAGCCATTTAATTGTGTTATTTTTGTTTTTACAACATCCATACCCACACCACGTCCAGAAATATCAGATATTTCCTCTTTGGTAGAAAATCCTGGAGCAAAAATTAAATTAAATGCTTCATTATCAGTCATTCTTGATGCGAAATCTGCGTCAATAACGCCTTTGCCTATCGCTATATCTTTTAGCTTATTAGGATCCATACCAGCACCATCATCTTCAATGGTTAACAGTATATGGTCCCCTTCTTGAGACGCTGAAAGTGTAACAGTACCTGTTCGAGATTTACCTGAGGCTTCACGTTCATCAGGCATTTCTATACCATGATCAACAGAGTTTCTCACTAAATGCACAAGCGGATCAGCTAATGCTTCAACAAGGTTTTTATCTAAATCAGTATCTTCACCTACAAGCTGTAGATTGATATCTTTTTTCAAACTACGCGCTAAATCACGGACAACTCGAGGAAAACGACCAAATACTTTTTTAATGGGCTGCATTCGTGTTTTCATAACAGCGCTTTGCAAGTCTGCGGTAACAACATCTAAATTTGAAATCGCTTTATTCATGCTTTCACTACTATTAGTGGCACCTAAACTCACTAATCGATTTCGAACTAAAACCAATTCACCAACCATATTCATAATTTGGTCTAAACGTTTAGTATCTACACGAACTGTCGTTTCAGCTTGAACAGCAGGTGTTTTAGCTGCTGGTTTATCAGGTGATTTAGGTTGAGTAGCTGGCTTTGATTCAACTTTTGGTTTTGATTCTATTTCAGGTTTAACTTTAGGTTTAGGTATTGCTTGTTCTTTTTTCACTACCTTAGGTTTATTAACTGCCACAGAATTTTTTTGAGTTGATGGTTCAACAGATTTAGGTTCTTGACCTTTCCCGTGTAATTCATCTAATAAAGCTTCAAACTCATCATCAGATATATCTTCAGAATCAGAACTCATATCAGGAGAAACTACATTATTTTTTTCAGGCGTTTTCTGCGGATTTTCAGTTTCACCAAAAGACCCAACACCATGCAATTCATCTAATAAGTTTTCAAATTGGTCATCGGTTATATCTCCATCAGAAGTATCAGCTGATGTTTCTGATTTATTCTCGATGATAGGTCCTTTACCTGCACCATGTAATTCATCAAGTAAATTTTCAAATTCATCTTCTGAAATATCGTCAATGCTTGAATCGTCTGTGCTTGTATCATCCATATCGAACAATACATCATCAGATTCTAAACTTTCTGCTGGACTTTGTGTTTCCTGTGGTTCAATTTCAGGTGGTGTAACTTTATTACTTTCACCTTTACAAAGCTGGTGCATCGCTTTTAGGAGGCTAGGATCTGCCGGTTCAGGCTTTTCTCTATTTTGTATGCAAGCAAACATTACATTTATACAATCAAGTGCTTGCAATATAACATCCATCAATTCAGGGGTAACACTAAGTTGCCCTTGGCGTAAAATATCGAATACATTCTCAGCACCATGACAAGCATCTACCAGCTCAGTCATAGCTAAGAAACCAGCACCACCTTTTACAGTATGAAATCCCCTAAAGATAGCATTTAGCAAATCAGAATCTTCAGGGTTATTTTCTAACTCTATAAGCTGCTCAGATAATAATTCGAGAATCTCTCCGGCTTCAACCAAAAAATCCTGCAAAATATCTTCATCTAGTTCAAAACTCATGCAGCAGTTCTCCCTCTTAGAAACCTAAACTTGATAATAAGTCGTCAACATCATCTTGATCTGATACTACATCATCTCGTTCTAATGCATCTATAATCGGACCCTCTGCAACTTGATCTAATTCTTTTTCAACTTGTAGAGATAATTCTATATCTTTTTCTTCTATGGCTTCACTTTCAGGTAATTTACCATCTAGTGGTGAACCAAAAACCTTGAGCATATGAATTAAGCTTTCTTCAACTTCACGTAAAAGCTCAATTACTCTGCGAATAACTTGTCCTGTCAAATCTTGAAAATCTTGGGCCATTAAGACTTCAGTCAGTAGACCTTGTAGTTTTTGAGTATTACCTTTCGTATTTATAATAAACGCATCTAAACCATGGCATAACGATTTAAACTCACCAAGCTTAAGATCTCGATTCATTAATCGTTCCCAAGAGGGCTTGATATTGTCGAGGTCGCTTGTTAATTTATCAGCTAAAGGTAAGCCTACCTCAATAGCATCCATCGTTTTATTCGCAGCATTCTCCGTCATTTTTATAACATAATTTAATCGCTCTTTTGCATCAGGTAATGCATCTTGCGTTAAATCAATAAGCTTTGAATCTAACTGAAAATTATTTAATGAGTCATGTAATTGACGAGTTAACTTACCAACCTCTTCAAATAACTCAGATTGCATCTGTGTTGTTATTTGCAGTAGCAATTCATCAGCTTGATCTTGTTCATTATTCTCAAGTAACAACACAAGTTGCTTTGCTTGTTCAAGTGTAATTTGAGGTGAATCAGTTGACATTATTAACTCATTCATAATTTAACCTAATCGCTCAAACACTTTTTCCAATTTTGTCTTTAGCGTACCTGCAGTAAACGGCTTTACAATATAACCATTTACTCCAGCTTGTGCAGCAGCGATTATTTGTTCTTTTTTAGCCTCAGCAGTCACCATTAATACTGGAATATGCTTCAGACTATCATCAGCACGAATTGCTCTTAATAAATCAATACCTTGCATACCTGGCATATTCCAATCAGTTACGACAAAATCAAAGTTTTGATTTTGTAGCATTGGTAGTGCAGTGCTACCATCATCCGCTTCCTGAACATTAGTAAAGCCTAAGTCTCTTAGCAAATTTTTAATGATTCTTCTCATAGTAGAAAAGTCATCAACTACAAGAACTTTCATATTTTTATCCAAAACATCCTCCTGTGAGGTACGAACTCAAGGTTACAACCACTTTATTTAAACCCAGTCACTGACTTTAGCTTTTAGCCTAATCATTGCCTGTCCATGTATCTGGCTAACACGAGACTCACTTACATCTAGTATTTGCCCAATCTCTTTTAAATTCATTTCTTCATTATAGTAGAGAGATAATACAAGAGCATCTCTTTCAGGCAATGTTTTTATTGCCTTTATTAATGAAGTATTGAATTTATCATTCTTTATTAATGTAAAAGGTGTGTCATTTGGTAATTTATCTGATGATATTTGTAGCACATCCTCATCAACACCTAGATCTTCTATTCCTAGAATTTTCCCCGAATTCACATCATTAAGAATATGATGGTATTCATCGAGTGTAATATCAAGTTTTTCAGCAACTTCTATGTCTTTTACTTCACGACCTAACTGAGATTCCAGCTCTGAAATAGCCTGAGCTACTTGTCGACTGTTTCTATGTACTGACCTTGGTACCCAGTCACCCTTTCTTATTTCATCAAGCATAGCTCCTCTAATCCTTATGCCTCCATAAGTTTCGAAGCTTGCTCCTTTTGTACTATCAAAGTTTTTAGCAGCTTCAATCAAGCCAATCATTCCTGATTGAATTAAATCATCTAACTGCACACTGGCTGGTAATCGAGCAAGCATATGGTAAGCGATACGCTTAACTAAAGGCGCATGACGCTCCACAACTTGAGTTATATGATTGTTATCATTATATCCAGCTACTTTATTCACTAACAAAAATGCCTTTAGCGGTTTACTAGTTTTTCAATAAAAAATTCCAAATGTCCCGAAGGTTGATTTGGAATTGGCCATTTAGCTGCTTTTGTTGCTAATGTTTTAAAAGCTATTGCGGCAGGAGATTTAGGAAAAAGATCAACAATTGTTTTTTGTTTACGTGTTGACTTCCTCATATTTTCGTCAAAAGGCACCGTAGCAACAAGTTCTAAAGAAACATCTAAAAATCGATCCGTTACTTTAGAAAGTTTTGCAAAAAGCTCCTGCCCTTCTCTTAAACTTCTCACCATATTTGCAATAATTTTGAATTTATAAACTCCGTGCTCACGGCTTAATATTTTTATTAAAGCATATGCATCCGTTATTGAAGTCGGCTCATCACAAACCACCATTAATACATCTTGTGCAGCACGAGAAAAGCTTAATACCATTTCAGATATACCTGCAGCGGTATCAACAATTAAAACATCATAATCTGCATTAAGCTCACTAAATGCACGTATTAACCCTGCATGCTCTGATGGAGAGAGCTCAACCATAGTTTGGGAGCCAGATGTTGCCGGCACAATTCTAATGCCATGCGGTCCTTCAACTAAAATATCTTCCAATTCACACTCACCGGAAAGTACATGCGATAAATTTTTCTCTACACGTAAACCTAACATCACGTCACAGTTAGCTAAACCTAAATCGGCATCTAATACAAGAACTCGTCTACCTTGTTGTCCCATGGCAATTGCCATATTCAAAGAAACATTTGTTTTGCCTACGCCACCTTTACCACCAGTTACTGAAATTACTTTAACTGCATTCTTATTCTGTTTCATCATACGCAGGCCACTTGCTTGATCCATAACTGTATTAATCATACATTCCTACTGTTTGAGATTCTACCGTTGAATCTCTTTGATATTGTGCTTTAGTCTTTTTAGCATACATTTGTTCTGCTTTTTTAACCAATTTTTCAGCATTTGCAACTCGAATGTCTTCAGGTACGCGCTGACCATTAGTAAGATACCCTATCGGCAGACGATTTTGAATCGCAATACTGATAATTTCTCCTAAACTAAGACATTCGTCAAGTTTGGTGAAAATACAACCACTTAACTGTACCTTTTTAAAATGCTTTACTGTTTCTTGTAAAACCTCCACCTGAGCTGTTGCACTTAAAACTAAATAACTGCGAATATCAACTTTTACATTTCTCATTAGTGTGTTTAATTGCTCAGTAAGGCGTAAATCTCTTTGACTCATACCTGCTGTGTCTACTAATACTAGACGTTTACCACGTAAATGATATAAAACTTCAGCTAATTCATTAGCATCTTTTACTTGCTTAACTGGACAACCTATAATTCTGCCATAAGTTGCCAACTGTTCATATGCACCTATACGATATGTATCTGTTGTAATTAATGCAACTTTATCAGCACCAAATTTTTGTGCTCCTAATGCTGCGAGCTTTGCAACTGTCGTTGTTTTCCCAACACCCGTAGGACCTACTAAAGCAAAAACACCACCTTGACGCAATATTTCATTGTTAGTTGTATATAGCTGACTTTGAACCATTTCTAACAAAGCTTGCCATGCTTTTTTTTCTGATACGTCATCAGGAATGAAACATGCCATTTGATCCGCAACATCATCACTAATACCCATACCCCTAAGCCTTTCGATCATATATGCACGGGTTGGATCTCTTCTAGCTAAATCTTGCGTCATTAAACCTGAAACTTGATGCTCTAAAAGTTGACGAATTGCAGCCATTTCATCTTGCATCGCTTGCATTTCTTTATTATTTAGCTCTTTATTTACTGAATTTTCTAATGCTCTTTCTGGTTTATTTGATTTTTTATACCAAGGTGATTCAAATGAATCATCATTAACTTCCTCAATATTTTCATCAAACTTGTTATTAAACATATTTGACTGTTTATTTTCTTTCGACTGAGTAGACTGCCTATTAAGTAAAGCCTCTAAACTATCCGCAACATTAGCTTCAGGTTCAGCTTTAGCCACTAATGGTTTAGGGCGTACAAAGTTATTAACCTTTGAACTATATTGCGAATTCATCTGTGTGTGAGCGTTAACATTTGAATGAGTTCTCGCCTGTTTCTGTGCAACGGATGTTTCTGTCCTGGCTGCTACCTTAGCCTGAACAGGTCTTTTGTCATAATCAACAGCAGCAACAATTTCGACGCCATCTGCCATTTTTTTATTCGACATAATGACAGCATCTAGGCCTAACTCTTCTTTAACTTCATTAAGAGCTGTACGCATATCCTTAGCAAAAAAACGTTTAATTTTCACATTCTACCCCTTATCTTTATTATTGCTGACCAACAGAACTGATAATTTTAATTTGTTTTTCATCTGGCACTTCTTGATAAGAAATAACTCTTAAACCAGGAATTGTATTTTTTACAAATCGTGATAAAACAGTTCTTAGCATGCCTGAGGTCAACAATATTGAAGGCTCTCCTGACATTTCCTGGTTTTGATGTGCTTCACTAAGAGAGTTTTGTAATCTCTCAGCAAGCCCAGGTTCTATGCCAGCACCTTCATCGCCTGCATTCTGAAGTGACTGGTGCAACATCTGTTCCAACTCAGGAGCCAAAGTTATGACAGGTATTTCATTTGATGCGCCAGCAACATCTTGAATGATTAATCTACGTAAAGAAATACGCACTGCAGCCGTTAATACATCAGCATCCTGACTTCTTGGTCCATACTCAACAAGAGTCTGTACAATTGAACGCATATCCCTAATTGGCACACCTTCATTTAATAGATTTTGTAATACTTTAACGATAGTTGTAAGCGGTAAAACATCAGGAACTAAACCTTCAACTAAGCGTGGGTGGCTTTTTTCTAGCATATCTAATAAGTTTTGAACTTCTTCATGGCCGAGCAATAATGCCGCATTATTATGCAACAATTGGCTTATATGAGTAGCAACAACCGTGGCAGCATCTACTACTGTATAACCTAGAGATTGTGCTTCATCTTTTTGTTCAGGGCCGATCCAAACTGCATCTAAGCCAAAAGCAGGATCTTTAGTCTCTATGCCAGCAACAGGGCCAAAAACTTGGCCTGGGTTAATAGCAAGTTCATTACCATGCTTTAATTCACCAACACCAGTAGAAACCCCCATTAGCGTGATCTGATATGCATTTGGATCTAACTCTAAATTATCTCTAATATGTACAGGAGGCACTAAAAAACCTAGCTCTTGTGATAGCTTTTTACGGACACCTTTGATACGACTTAATAATTCACCGCCTTGAGCCTGATCTACCATAGGAATAAGTCTGTAGCCTACTTCTAAGCCTATTACATCAACTTGTTGTACATCATCCCAATTCAATTCTTGTTGCTCTTGTGTCACTGGAGTCGAAGCGCCTGAAGCATTTGTAGACATCCCAGTTCCTGTAGCACTTTGCTCTGCTTGGGCTTGCTCGTCAGCAATTATTTTATGTCCGTAGTATCCAATTGCACCAATTATTATTCCTAAAGAAATAAAAGATAAATGAGGCATGCCAGGGACTAAACCCATAGTGATCATGATGCCAGAAGCAATATAAAGTGCTTTTTGATTACCTAATTGCTTAGAGATTTCTTCGCCCATTTTATGAGATTCATTTTGACGAGTTACAACAATCGCAGTACCAATTGACAGTAGTAAAGAGGGCAATTGAGCAACTAAACCATCACCTATGGTTAATAAAGTATAAACCTCCATCGCCGTAGTAAACGGTAAATTATGTTGGATCATGCCAACAAATAAACCACCTACAATGTTAATCACTAATATGACAATACCCGCGATGGCATCACCTTTTACAAATTTACTCGCACCATCCATTGAACCATAAAAATCAGCTTCACGGGTGACTTCACCACGTCTGTCTCTAGCTTCATCTGCAGTTATAAAACCAGCATTTAAATCAGCATCAATTGCCATTTGTTTACCTGGCATTGCATCTAATGTGAAACGTGCAGAAACTTCAGAGATACGCCCGGCCCCTTTAGTGATAACAACAAAGTTAATAATTATCAGAATAATAAAAACAACTAAACCAACAGCATAATTACCACCTATCACAACATTACCAAAAGCAGCTATCACTTGCCCTGCTGCATCAGGCCCATTATGACCTTCTAATAAAACAACTCTAGTACTTGCAACATTTAATGCTAATCTTAATACTGTTGCTATAAGTATGACGGTAGGGAAGGCACCAAAGTCTACCGGCTTTAGCGTGTAAACTGTGATTAACAAGACAAGTAATGCGAGGGCTATATTAAATGAAAACAGCATATCTAATAAAAATGGGGGCATAGGTAAAACCACCATAGCAAGCGCTGCTAATACTAGTAAAGGTGTACCAACACCTTTTAGATAATCCATTTTTTCATTATTTAACTGAGTAAAAACTGCCTTTAAATCCATACAACTACAATTTCAAAAAATTGACACTGATTAGATTTTAGCAATTATCATTCCATTTTTTTGAAGCGATTAAATTAGTGTTTAACCGTGTTTTAACTCTTCTGGAATAGGAAGTTTATTACTTAGCTTAGTAGGTCTTTTCCCCCTGCCTTTTTTATATTGTTTCAGCTGAAAAACGTAAGCTAATACTTGTGCTACTGCAACAAATAGTTGGTCTGGGATTTGAGCTCCCACTTCTGTGAAATGGTGTATAGATCTCGCTAATGGCGGGGATTCTAAAATTGGAACTTCATGTTCTTTTGCAATTTTTTGTATCTGCAATGCTATTTGGTCTATACCTTTGGCCAAAACAATTGGTGCACCTGCTTTATCAGTATCATATTTAATGGCAACTGCATAATGCGTTGGATTAGTCACTATGACATCAGCATCAGGTACATCTTGCATCATTCGCCTTTGAGACATCTCTCTTTGTGTTTGTCTGATCCTCGCTTTTATTTGCGGATCACCTTCGCTACTTTTATACTCATCCTTAATTTCTTGCAAACTCATTTTTAACTGTTTGTTATGGTTCCACTTTTGAAATGGGGCATCCACGAGAGCCACTATCGTTAAAGTGCAAGATAAACCTAAAAAAACCCAAGCTAAAATAGTAAGTGAATGCTCTATATTATTTGGTGCAGACTCTAGGCTCAGATGTAATATCTCGTCAAAATATCCAATGATGATAAAAATTGCGACACCAGCGATTAAACCAAATTTTAATAATGCTTTTATTAATTCAATTGCAGCATGCGGCCCAAACATACGAATAAAGCCTTTTGCGATTGACATTTTACTTGCTTTTGGTGCTGCAGCTCCCCAACTAAAATTAAACCCCCCTAGAAATGTATTGCCAATGAAAGCTGCAGCTAGAATAATTGAAACAAACATAGCCAAACCAAACCAAAGTTCTCCTGCCACTTCACCCCAAGCAGAAAACATTTTAGTTGTATCGTAAGTTTCATTATGATTTAAGTTCAGCATTCTTTTCATTATTTTTAATAATGCTTTACCAATGTCTGGACCATACATAATTAAAGAAACAGCAGACATAATTAATACAAATGCAGTACCCGTTTCTTTTGAACGGGCTATTTGACCTTTCTTTTTTGCGTCTTCTAAACGCTTGGCGGTGGGATCTTCTGTTTTTTCTGCACCCGAATCTTCAGCCATAATTTACCTTTCTATACTCTAATAATATCAATGTTTAACTACAACCTATCATACCGCACATTAATTTAATCATTTGCAGCCATTGAAGCTCAAATTGTGCAGTAAAATTACCTAAGGTAGCCCAAATAATGACAAGACCTGTTAATAAGGTAAATGGAAAACCTATCGAGAATATATTTAATTGAGGAGCAGCTCTTGTCATAACACCAAATGACATACTGATAATCAGCATAGCTGTTAATGGTGCTAAAGATAAAACCAGCGCTGTAGCAAATAACCATCCACCCCAGTTAGCTATCGTTCTATAGTTTTCTATATTCCACCAAGTGGCATCAATTGGAATCATAATAAAACTATTCACTATCATTTGAATCATCATTAAATGACCGCCATAAATCCAAAAAAGCAAAGTCGCTAAAATCAAATAAAATTGCCCTACGGCTGGTACACTTTGTCCATTTGAAGGATCAATTACTGAAGCAAAACCGAGACCTGTTTGCATAGCCAAAATTTGACCCGCTAAAACAAAAGTATTCAATAATAAAATAGAGGCAAAACCAATAGCAACACCAATCAGTAATTGCTGAATGGCAACTAATATCATCTCTAATGATAATAAGTTGGTAAATTCTGAAGGCGGAATTGTCGGTAATGCAACAAAAGTAATTAACATAGCTAAGGATATTTTAATACGACTAGATACATTCTTTGCACCAATACCGGCCATAACCATTAACATGCTTGAAATTCTAATAAATGGTAATATGAAATCAGAAAGCCACTGAATAATAATAGATACAGGATATTCCATGATGTTTAAATTACCCCATTACTTCAGGTATATTCATAATTAAAGTTTTAAAAAAATCGATAAGCTCTTGTGTTAGCCAATGACCACCAAAAATTAAGGCTAATAAAGTAACGATAAGCCGGGGTAAAAAACTTAACGTTTGCTCATTAATCGAAGTTGCGGCTTGAAATACAGCAACAACAAGACCCACAGTTAAACTCGGAATGATAATTGCCGCAACAAGCTTAATAACCAAAAACAAAGCATTGCTCATTATCTCTACAACTATTTCCGGTTCCATTTAAGATCCAAGCCCAAAACTTTTAGCCAAGGTACCCATAACAAGCCCCCAGCCATCAACTAAAACAAATAGCATAATTTTAAAAGGCATTGACACTATCATGGGAGATAGCATCATCATACCCATCGCCATCAAAATACTTGCTACAACTAAATCAACAATTAGAAATGGAATAAAAAACATAAAACCAATAATAAACGCAGTTTGAAGTTCACTGGTAATAAACGCAGGTATAATAACTAAAAAAGGTGTATCTTCCGGTTTATCTAATTGTGATAGTCCTGCAATTTGCGTAAATGTTTCTAAGTCTTTAATTCTTGTTTGCGATAACATAAACGCTTTTAATGGCTCTTTAGCTTCGGTTAGAGCTTGTATAGAAGTCATCTCTTCATTGAGATAAGGTGTGATTGCACGATCATTTATATTGTTATACACCGGTGCCATAATAAATAAGCTCATAAATAATGACATACCAACAAGTATTTGATTTGAAGGTGTTTGTTGTAAACCAATTGCTTGACGTAGGATACCTAATACAACAATTATTCTGGTAAATGATGTCATCATAATAACAGCGGCTGGAATAAAACTCAGAGCTGTCATCATGGCTAATACTTGCAAAGTAACAGAGTAATCTTGTGATCCATCTGCATTTGAAGTAATAGTTAAGGCTTGTAATCCTTGATCTGCGTAAGTATTTCCACAGATAAAAAATAACAAAGTAATCATTATAATTTTATACATTTTTATTATTCTTTTGTTGAATATTTTCTTTTTGTGGATTGAGTAATTGACTAAGTGATTTTGCCAATTGTGGTATTTCTTTAGCCTCCAAAGGCTTTTCTAATTGATATAAATAGTTAATTGCATGTGGAGTCACCCCTAATAAGTGTTGTTTATCATCTATTTCAATCACTATTAATCGCTCTTTATTTCCTAAAGGAATAGAGCGAATCACTTTAAACTCATCTAAATTAGTCAATTGCGGATTAAATTTTTTAACTAATATAGCTAAGATAACAATAATACAAATAACAAGTGCAAGAGACATTGCCATCGACATGAGATTTTGCATGCCATCATTAGCCGCAAACGCTAAATTTGGCAGCAAAAAGATACCAATAAGAAACCGGTATTTTTTCATCGTAATTTTTTGATCCTTTCGATTTGGCTAATTACATCGGTGAGACGTATACCAAACTTATCATTCACTACAACCACCTCACCATGTGCAATCAAAGTACCATTAACTAAAACATCTAATGGCTCACCAGCAACACGATCTAACTCAACCACGGAACCTTGGTTTAATTGCAGTAAGTTTCTAATACTGATTCTTGAACGCCCCACTTCCATCGAAATAGTAACGGGAATATCTAAAATAGTATCAAGTTTTCTTTTTTCATCAACAGTTAAGTCTGTTTTTTCATCTGTTAACTCTTCCAGTTCAGCGAGCTCTGCTTCATCATTTTTCTCGCCTTCTTCCCCACCTTCGGCTTCGGCTAAAGCTGCGGCCCATTCATCCATTGTATCTTTATCATCACTCATATAAAAAACCTTTCAACCTTTTAAATTAATCTCTAAACAAAATATAGTGTTTTACGCTACCAATCTAAATCGACGCCATCAGATAAATGCATATCATCTTCAAGTAATGCAAGCTCAGCATCTGAGTCTAGTTTTTTACCACCTTTGGTAAATACATGTAATTCAGATTTAACTGATTCGGGGCGTTTAATCTTTTCACTAATTTGAACTGCAATATTATCGCGTGAACGACCCATTTTAGCGCGGTATGTCGGTAAATCTTCAATAAATACGGTAATATGCTCTGGCATATCAACAGGTATTACATCTCCGGTTTCAAGCTCCATGATTTGCGATAGTGATAAATCAACCTCAAGCATACGCGTTGATAAGTCCACTTCCACATCCATAATTTCATCTCTTAGCGCTTTACTCCAGCGTAAATCGGTGTCTTCGGTATCAGATTGCACACCTGCATCAAGTAATTCTCGGATAGGTTCAAGCATAGAGTAAGGTAAGGCAATATGAAAATCCCCACCTCCACCATCTAATTCGATATGAAATGAGCTAATCACAACAACTTCTGTTGGACTTACAATATTAGCCATTGCTGGGTTTACTTCTGAGTCTAAATATTCAAAAGATACATCCATTACTGGCGCCCAAGCATCTTTATAATCTTCAAAAATAATTTTTAGTAACATTTGAACGATACGACGCTCGGTAGGTGTAAATTCTCTGCCTTCAATTTTTGCATGATATCTACCATCACCACCAAAAAAATTATCAACGAGAATAAACACTAAACGTGCTTCCATCGTTATTAAACCAGTGCCTTTTAAAGGTCTAAAACGCACCATATTTAAACTTGTCGGGACGAATAAAGTATGGATATATTCTCCAAACTTTATCATTTGTACACCATTAATCGACACTTCAGCAGTGCGGCGCATCATATTGAATAAACTAATCCTCATATGACGTGCAAATCGTTCATTCACAATCTCCAGGGTAGGCATTCGCCCACGAACAATTCGATCTTGAGAAGAAAAGTCATATTGTAGGGCTTTACCATCACCGGATTCACCACCTTCTTCTTCATCTTCATCTTCCTCAACCTCATCGACACCATGCAATAGCGCATCAATTTCGTCTTGGGATAATAAATCGCTCACCCTACTTCCTCATCATTGCATTACAAAACCAGTAAAGAGTATTTTTTCAACTACTTTATTGCCTTCAATTTCGCTCAGTGTATTTTGAACTTCTTGTAAAGATTTTGTTCTTAAATCTGCTTTACCTGCACTGGTACTCAATGCATCTGCATTAGCAGTAGAGAAAATACTTAATAATGTACCTTCAATTAAAGGAATATGTTTTTTTGCTGCTTCCTCATTAGCATCACCACGGACCAACAATTGAACTTTAATTTGCACTAAACGATCTCGCCCTGCACCTGGAACATTAAATACAAAGGGTCTTGGCATGCCAACATAAAGTGCAGTGCCCAGCTCTGCCTTTTCACCCGATGGTGCGGCACTTTGCGTTTCTGATGATTCTTCAGTTAATGTTTCCTCAGTTTCTGGAACATCCCCATCTGACATCATGAAAAAAGCGCCAACTCCCCCTGCAATTAGCACCACCACAGCAATTATAATGAAAAGCATTTTCTTGCTTTTACCTTCACCCGCTTCGATTTCTAAATCATTTTCTTCAGCCATTTATATTCCCTGATAAAGTATTATGTGATTATTCATTAATTATAACGGCTATCATACCAATTTCATTGAATATTTTAAGCATAAAAATCAACTCCACCAAGTTTATTTCCTGCGACTTTCACTGTGGCGAGTACTTCATCATTTTCTATTGAGTTTGACTGTGACGCATTTTGGTTGCTATTTAAACTCTCTTGCTCATCTTTTCCTTGTTGTTGCTCAATATTACTCTCACCTAAATCAATTCCTTGCTCGGCTAGCATCTCCCTCAATTTAGGAAGTGATTCCTCCAGTAACTCTTTAGCTTGTTGGTTTTGCACTGAAAAGTTAATTTGTGCTTGCTCTGCATCCGTTCGGACTCTAATAATCATACTGCCTAATTCTGGTGGATCTAAACGAATATCAGCTTGAGGGTTATGTTGACTTAACATAAATGTTACGCGTTCATTAAGTAGTTTTGCAGCATCTGAACGCGCGATATTAATTGGTTGTTGTAATAGTTTATCACTCTCTAATTTAGCGTTTAATGATGTACTTGTCTGAGTTACAGCGATTGAATTAGTGAAATCAGTGACAGGATCTGACTCTAATCCAGTGCTTGACTGCGGCTCTAATTGCCGAATAATGTCATTAAATGTTGTATTTACTTGAATTTTAGTGATTGGAGTGGCAACTAACGATTCCGTATTTTTTCCTGAGTTTATAGTTTCTTTAGTGATTTCAACATTTGATTTTATATTCTCTAATATTTCATCTTCAATTATTAAATCTCGATTTTCTGAAATAACTGCTCTTTTAAAATTATCATTATTATTATTTTTTCCCAAAGCTAAGTTTTGTTCTGGTTTTTTAGGTGATGGGCTAGTAGTTTCTTTTTGTATAATAGTTTCGTCTTGCTCAGTAATCGATGTGTCCATAGCTTTAATTACAGTTTCAAGGCCTAACGGTACTTCATTAACTAACTCATTTTCTTGCTTTTTAATGTTTATATTTAAAGTTTCTATTCTAACCGTATTATCTGCTTTAGTTTCATCTTTAGCGATTAATTCATCGACTTGTAATAAAATAGAGTTGAGTTTCTCTATCTCATTTACAATATCGGTTGTCATTTTTCGTTTTCCTAATTCACTTAAAGCGGATTCTAAACTAAGTTTTAATTGTGACTTTTGCTCTGTAGAAAGTTCAGGTAAAACTTGCTTCAATTGATTTACCACTGAAGTATTTAGTTTTACCTGTGGTAATTCTGTGGCATTACGAATAACTTTATGGCTTACTTCAATTTCACTTTTAAGACTATTTAATTGCGCTATTTCTGCTTTTCCTAATTTTTCTGCTTGTTCTCCACTGATGTTGTTATCAGTTTTTACAATAATACTTGAAATATCTTTAGAATTCTCATTCTGATTTGATTCATCAATTGCTTGATCTGAGTTCAACTTAATATTTTTAAACTCAAAACCATCGCTAAGCGTTTCATCCGAAACCATTAAACTCATTTTGTTTGATGCTTGTATTTGAGATAATAATGAATCATCTGAATTATTCATTTTTTCGATATTTTCTGATTTACCATCAAGTAATATTGATTTATTCAGCAATTCATCGCTCATTAAAGTATCAACATTTTGATTTTTTTTATCACCTTCAATCACTATATCAAGATTTGAAGTATCTATATCTGAAAAGCTTGGCAATTTATTGCCACTTTTTTTATTATTAATATTTCTTACTTCAGCCGCAAATAAAGAAAGCGTAGCAGGGTCTTCCATATCATTAATTTGAGAGCTAAACATAGATGAAAATAAGCCTTCACCATCTTTATCATTGCTCTTTTCATTTATAGAACTTTGTTTTAAAAGTGTATTATTCGAACTTGGAATTAGTTGGTCTATATTTACCATCTTTACCTCATTTATAAATCGCAGTTCTTCAACGAATATGGTTTATATCTCATTAGAGCTTTTCAAAAAGTACTTTATATTTAAAAGCAATAACTAAGCCAGAGTGTGGTTTGAAGTGTTTATAATTGTTTTTGGCGTTGTATAAATTGATTAGTTGTAAATTCATCTAAACTCATTTGTTCTGCTTTATTTCTCTTGTGCAATAACTGATTACTCTTTTTCTCTATCAGTTTTTCTATTGATTTAGCTTTTATTTGTTGCTCTAGCCAAATTCCTTTTCTTTGTGCTACAACTTGTTTGGCTGTATTTATTACTTGGATTTGTTGATCCATTGCATTTTCAATTTTAGATATAAACGACTGATAATGACTGTAATTGGCACCTGTAAGCCCCGTTTCTCCCCTAGTTTGTAGTTGCTTCATATAATCAAATTTAAATTCAGATAAACCATTTAATTTATCTTGGTTATCATTCAAGTATTGTTGCGATTTCATATATTCAAGGCGCAACTTCTCTTCTTTATCTGAAGTTACTTTTAAAACTAATTTTAGTTGTTTTAATGCCATTAGTTTTCCTTAAAAATTAAGCCTGACCTAACAATAGCGCTAATCCTTGTAATCCTTCATCATATGGTATGACATCCGTCATACCTTGTTGTAGAAATTGATTCACATCGGGGATCATTGAAATTGCCTTATCTAAAACCGGATCTGTTCCCTTTTGGTAAGCTCCCAAAGTGATCATATCTTTATTTTGTTGATACATAGAATAAACTTGTTTTATCACTCTTGCTTGTTGCATATGAGCTTGAGAAACAACTTGCGGCATAACACGACTAATAGACTTTTCTATATCTATAGCCGGATAGTGGCCACTATCCGCAAGCTCTCGAGACAATACAATATGACCATCTAATATCGCCCTTGCGGCATCAGCTATTGGGTCTTGCATATCATCACCTTCCGATAAAACAGTAAAAAAGGCGGTAATGGAACCTTGCCCTTCACCACCATTACCTGCACGTTCAATTAAAGCGGGTAATTTTGCAAAAACAGAAGGTGGATAGCCTTTTGTTGCAGGTGGCTCCCCAATAGCTAAGGCTATTTCTCTTTGTGCCATGGCATATCGCGTTACAGAATCAAGTAAAAGTAAAACATTTAACCCTTGATCTCTAAAATATTCTGCAATTGTTACTGCAGTTTCACACCCTTTAAGCCTCATCAACGGAGAAGAATCTGCCGGGGCTGCAACAACAACGGAGCGTTTACGTCCCTCTTCACCTAAAATTTCTTCAATAAACTCTTTAACTTCTCGACCACGCTCCCCCACTAAACCAACAACAGTCACATCTGCAGTTGATCCCCGGGTCATCATGCCTAGTAGTACTGATTTTCCTACACCACTACCGGCAAACAAGCCCATTCTTTGCCCTTGCCCAACTGTAATGACTGAATTTATTGCACGAACGCCAACATCCATAGGCTGTGAAATAGAACGTCTTGATAAAGGATTAATTTGATTTTGAGCAAACTTTAATTTTTTTTCACTAACAACTGGTCCCAACCCATCTAAAGGGCGACCTAAGCCATCTACAACACGACCTAAAAGCCCCATACCAACGGGAAGACCTTGCTCTTTCACTTGTGGGATAACTCTTGCGCCAGGTAACATACCGGAAATTGCATCATTAGGCATAAGGTATAAAGTATCACCATTAAAACCTATTACTTCCGCATCAACCATACCATGGAGGGTTTCAATCTGGCAGTGACTGCCTATAGACGCTTTTACACCTCGCGCTTCAAGGGTTAAACCAACTACACGCGTTAAACTTCCTGCAATTGCTGGAGGTACTTTTTGTATATTTTTTTTATAAGATGCTAACTTATCGGCCAAGCCAATTGATTGCATTGATTACCTCAGGTTTTCAAAAGTGCAATTATTCTTCGGTCGTTGAGTTATCAATGCCTGAAGAATGTAAAAAGCCATTTAATGTATCAGATATTCTACTTTGTAAGCTAAAGTCTATTGATGAATTATTGGCATTAACAATACATCCACCTAATTCTAGACTTGGCTCAGATTTTAAACGCCAACCTCTTTTATCTATCTCATCTTCTCCATAACTATTGACTATATTTTCAAAATCATCAGGGTGAAGCTGAATTTCACATTGTTGTTGAGTTAAAGGTAATGCATCCATACAGTGTTTTAAAGTTGAAAGAATCGCTTTAGGGTTAGTTTTTACTTCAGTATAAATAACGGCTTCGGCTAACATGGTTGAGATAGCTATTAATTGCTTTTCTGCCGCATCATCATAATGACGCAGAGGGGTATTTAAAGCATTAAATAAAGTTTCTAGTTGCTGTAATTTTTCGTCAATAGTTGGTTGAGCAAGCTCGATTCCTTGCTCTTTACCTTGGATTAATCCTTCTTCAAAACCTGACTGAATCCCTTGTGTCTTTCCTTCTTCAAGACCAACAGGGTACCCTTCTTCTTTTCCTTGATTAAAACCTTCTTCAAAAGCGGCTTGTCGGATATCTTCCAATTCTTGCAAAGTCATAGGCGCTACAACTTGCTCCTCCTCAGTCTGATCTTCAATTATATCAGCTTGTTTTGCTGGAGGGTTATATAAGTCTTCCAATGATGTTCCCATTGCCGTTGAGCGACCTGAAAAATCTTGCAGCTTATTTTCATCACTCACCTCAGGTGCTGACCAGTTTTTTAATAACTCCCTGACAGCATCTTCAGATTGGATTGGGTGACCATTACGATATTTGCCTAACTTCATTTATTTATGAGGCTCCTCGCCTAAATATCTAATTATAAGAATTCTTCGCCGCCGCCGCCGCCGAGCATAATTTCGCCTGCATCAGCTAGCCTTCTTGACACTGCTAAAATTTCTTTTTGCGCGGCTTCCACTTCACTGATACGAACTGGACCCATTGCTTCTAAGTCATCCGCAAGCATTTCCGCTGCTCGTTTAGACATATTTTTAAGTATTTTATCTTTAAGTCCTTCATCGGCCCCTTTAATAGCTTTCATCAGAACATCTTGCTGTACATCACGTAAAATAGCCTGAATACCACGATCATCAACATCAATAAGATTATCAAATACAAACATTAAATCTTGAATTTGTTGAGACATATCTTCATCATGCTCACGTATTGAGTCCATCAATTGACCTTCTATACTGGTATCAAGGTAATTCATGATATCAGCAGCTGCTTTTAAACCGCCCATTTTAGCTGCTTGTGCACCTGCTTGTCCTGCGAATTGTTTTTCCATTATTTCATTTAATTCTTGCAGTGCTGCTGGCTGTACTTCTTCTAAATTAGCAATACGCATAGTGAGATCTAAGCGTACCTTCTCAGGAAATTGCGCTACAATTTCAGCTGATTGCTCAGGATCTAAGTAAGATAATACAATTGTTTGTATTTGTGGATGCTCATTTCTAATGATATTTGCAACTTGTTTTGAATCCATCCATTTTAATGAATCTAAACCCTTTGCGCCGGACCCCATAATAATTTGATCTATTATATTAGCTGCTTTTTCTTCACCTAATGCTGCTGTTAATGCTTTTTTGATGAAGTCTTCAGATTGGAAGCCTATGTTACTAAAGCTTTGGATCTGATCGATAAAAAGTTTATGTACCGCTGTAATTTTATCTTGGCTTAAGTCAGCTAATCCAGCCATTGCCATGCCTACTTTTTGTACCTGCTTAGGCTCTAAGTTCTTTAAAATTTGGGCTGCATCTTCTTCAGACAAGCTCAGTAATAAAATTGATGCTTTTTCTACGCCATCAAGTTTATCAACATCAAAACCCGCACTTACTTCTTGTGTTTCTTCATCAGTCATCTTCGGTCAACCACGCTTTAACTACTTGAGAGGATAATTCAGGTTCATTTGCAACTAGCGCTCTAACAGCTTTCAATAAGTCTTCATCACCATGTAAATCAGGTAATTGTAAAGTACCGTCTGGTGCAAAACCGACTGCCGATTCATCAAACTCTTGGGATAACATATCTATTGTACTATCACCTAAATCAACACCTGAGCTTAAAGAGTCTTCATCATATTCTTCGAGTGTATCATCAGGGTTAATTAGTTTCTTCAACATCGGGCGAACAACAGCTAAAATCAATACAATAATTACAATTGCACCTAGGGCTAAGCGAATCACTTTAATAAACCAAGGTTGTTCCCATATAGGTAACTCAACTACTTCAGATGTCGCTGCTTTTACAAATGGCACAGTAACAACTTCTAAAACATCTCCGCGCTGCATGTTAAAGCCAACTCCACCTTGTAGTAAACGACGAATATTAGCTAACTCTTGTTGAGTACGTGGTACTTCTGATGTTGCTCCTTCAGCATTGGTTGTTGACTTATAATCAATTGCAACTGCTACGCTTATTCTACGTATTACTCCTGTTTGCTGTCTTTTATGAGATATCGTTGTATCTAGCTCATAATTACGTGTTGCTTCTTTATGATTTCGACTCGGAGCACTTGTATTCGCATTTCCCCCAACTGCTTTTTCAGGTATATCAGAGTTAACAGGCGGTTGATTAGACAAAGCACCCGGTATACCTACCGCTAATCCTCCTATATTATTCTCTTCTATTGTCATTTCACTGCGAATTGCAGGTAAATCAGGATTAAAGCGCTTTTGCGTTTCTTCAGTTGAGCTAAAATCCATCATTAAATCAACTTGAGCTGTGTAACTGCCGAGCCCTACAACTGGAATAAGAATAGTATCGATTTTTTCTAAATATGCTTGTTCTCTCTTAACTTCAATATCATATTCTTTACGAGAACGTGCTGATAATGAACTTTGAGAACCCGAATTTAATAATCGCCCATTCTGATCTGTTACCGTCACTCTAGATGGTTCTAAACCTTGTACTGCTGATGCAATAATATCAACGATTGCATTAACTTCTTCACCTCGTAAAATACGTCCACGTTTGAGTGTTAGAACAACAGTCGCTGATGGTTTTTTCTCTAATCTAGCAAATACATTTTCTTTTGGAATAGCTAAAAGTACTTTAGCCCTGTTTATATTTCTAAGTTCTTCTATTGTGCGTGCTAATTGCTGCTCTCTACCATGCTTTAAACGTTCGCGCTCTAGCCTTTGGCTCACACCAAAACCCATATCTTGCATTAAAATATCAGTACCTGAGTTAGGCTCTTGTTCAAGGCCTTCTCTTTGCATTAATAACTTAATAGATTGATAATCATTTTCGGGCACTAAGACAATATTTCCATCAAGTTTATAATCAATTTTTTGCGCATCTAAAAAATCTAATGTTTGAATTAATTCATTGGTAGGCATTTTGCCTAATGGACGCATATCCGGTTGACGCGCCAAAATAATAATAAAAACAGCAATTGCTAAACAGATAGTCAGAGCAATAATTAAAGTAACTTGACGTAAAACATCAACACCACTGAGTGCACTTAAAAAACCTGATTTTTGCTCTTGACCCACATCTGATACGCCGCCTGTATCTAAAGTGCCACCAGCATCTGGAATTGAGAGATCTGTACTCTGATTACCTTGGTTCAAAATAACTCCATAGCCTGTATTTTATAGCCATATTTATCATATTTTACTGCATGTGAATGCTTTAACACCATTTTATCACTTATAGTGTGTTAGTGTGTTTATTATTGCATTAAACAGGCATATTCATTATATCTTTGTATGCTTCTACCAGTTTATTTCGAACTTGAACTGTTGCTTCAAATGCCACTGATGACTTTTGTGATGCTATCATAGCTTCTGCAAGAGACACACGCCTATCACCCATTTCAACAGCCGTTACTTTATCTTTCGCATCCGCTTGTAAGCCTGCAACATTATCAATTGCACTCTGTAATAGATCACCAAACTCAGCACTAGAAGCACCTTGAATGGGTAACTTATTTTGTGTTTTTGTTCCCGCCTCAATTGACATAGACTGCATTTCTTGCAATATAGAATTCGCTGGTATTTTCATTATTTTCTCATTACTTATGTTCACTATAAATAAAACAAAGCAATATTCTTGCCAATAAATTAATAGTCTTTTACTTCAGTTGGTTACGCTGTTTTTAGTAGGTTTATCTTTAATGTCATATTTTTGACATAGCAAGATAAGCAATTGATAAGTAGTATATTTATTTTATAATTCTGAACAAGAAAAAGAAGGCAAATAAATATTAGCCTTCTTTATATATTAATTGAATAATTAAGCGGGCACTTGAATACCCAAATCTCTCATTTTTGCCAATTTATAACGTAAAGTTCTAGGGCTAATACCTAGCTTTTCAGCTACATCTTTACGACGACCATGGCAAGATTCTAAAGTCTCTAAAATAATTTTATTTTCTTGATCTTTTAATTCATTTTTGAAACTTGACTCACTCGCAGCTGGGTCTTGATTTTGAGACGCTGTAATTGTAACTTCTTGTACAACCTCTTCTACTACCTTACTTTCATTACTTGTTGGCCGTATCCGTTCTAAAAAAACTTCATTTTCATCAATTACATCGCTTGACTGTAAGATCAAAGCACGCTGAATCACATTATCTAACTCTCTCACATTACCAGCCCAAGAATGCTGATATAACTTATTTTTTGCTGCATCAGTCAAACTTGGTTTTATTTGACCAGCTCTTTCGCAATGCCTTGCAATTAAATGCTCAGCCAAAGGCAATATATCATCAGGCCTATCTTTAAGCGCTAACCACTGCAATGGAAATACATTTAAACGGTAGTATAAATCTTCTCTAAATTTACCTTCTGTAACCGCCATTTGTAAATCTCGATTACTGGTGGCTAATACTCTCACATCAAGTTTAATTATTTTACGACTTCCTAATCTTTCAACTTCACGCTCTTGCAATACACGTAATAGCTTCGCTTGTAAGCTTAAATCCATTTCCGTAATTTCATCAAGCAATATAGTGCCTTTTTGTGCTTGTTCGAATTTACCAGGGCAAGCAGCTATCGCACCTGTAAACGCGCCCTTTTCATAGCCAAATAATGTCGCTTCTAGCATGTTTTCAGGGATAGCAGCACAATTGATAGCAATAAAAGGAGATTCAGCACGATCTGAATGATCATGAATATACCTAGCTAACACCTCTTTACCTGAACCACTCGGCCCTAATACCATAACACTCGCTTGAGATTTAGCGACTTTTTGAGCTAGGTCTAATAATGCTAAACTTTGCTTATCAGCAACAATTGGCCCATCTGTTTCTTTTTCTTTTTCAGGTAAATAACGACTCACCATATTGAGTAGTACCTGAGGTGCAAAAGGTTTAGCCATATAATCAATCGCACCTAAGCGCATAGCCTCAACAGCATCATCTATCGTTGCATAAGCGGTCATCATGAGTACAGGTAAATCTGGTTGATTTAACTTAATGCTTTTAAGTAAATCTATGCCTGATAAAGCGCCCATTTGCACATCACTCACAACTAAAGATACTTTTTCTTTTTTAAGTATCATGATAGCTTGTTCAGCACTATCGGCTTCAATGCAATCTATACCAGCAAGTTGTAATGTATCAATTAATGCTTCACGTAAACCTGCATCATCTTCAACTACTAATATTTTATTCTCGTTCATGATTTCTCCAAAACCCTTTTGTTAATTTCGGATTGTATTGAAATTAGTGTTGTTGAAACTATAGAAATTGCCTCTATTAACATTTTAAAATCTGTTCATTAGTTTCAATTTTTCACACTTCATTTTTCTCTTTTTTTAACTTTCACTATGATGTTATTTACAGCTCATGTAAGAAAATCGGTAAGTGAATATTAAACGCAGCGCCTTCAATTTGATCTTGCATTAAACTCACCTTACCTTGATGACTATTAGCAACAGCATTTACAACGGCTAAACCTAAACCTGTACCTTGGCTTTTTGTTGTAAAAAACGGTTCAAATATCTTACTTACTAATTCTTTTGGTACACCAGGGCCATTATCAGATACGCATATGCAAACCATATCTTTTTCAATTTCATCTCGCTTTACTGATAATAAAACTTTAACACCAGAGCCTTTTACTTGAATACTATTATGAATTAAGTTTGCGATTGCACTGGCTAAAGCTGTTTTATTGCCGGTAATTTCAATATCAGGCTCGGGTAATTCAATATTCAATTCTCCATTATGTTGTACAACCATAGCTTCAGAGTTGGCTTTTACTTCTGTCAAAAGTTGTTGCATAGAGACTTTTTCAACAACTTGTTGCTCGCCACTTTTAGCAAATAGCAGCATATCATTAACCTGTGTTTCAAGGTCTTGCAATCGTGACATCAGTTTTGAATGAAATTTGTCTCTAGCATGAGTTTTTAAATTTTGATTGCCTAGGTGATCTGCATACAACATAGCGGCTGAAAGCGGCGTACGTACTTGATGTGCTAACGATGCGACCATTTTACCTAATGCACCTAGCCTTTGCATATGCGCTAAACGCGTTTGCAATAAACGTGTTTCAGTCAAATCAGTCATTAAAATTAACTGACCTGGCTCAGGAGATAAAGCTGAAATATTTAACTTAACTTTACGACCATCTTTTAATGACACTTCATGGCCATCATCTTGTTTAGGACAAAATGATCTTTGAATTATCGTTAACCATTTCTCACCTTCTAAAGGTTCGCTAAGCATATCAATGGCGATTTGATTTGCACGGGCGATCATGCCTCTGCCATCAAGAACAATTACACCAGCAGGTAAAGTATCTACTAAGTGATTAAGCCAGCTTGACTGCTGCCTTAATTCATTTAATTCACCCAAATATGACTCTTGCATTAAACAAGGGTTATATTGCGAACTTGTATAATCATTTTTTAATACCTGCGCTAGAGCCATAACTTTAAACCTGACAAAATAAAAATCTACATTGATTAAAGCAGAGATCGTGCCAATAAAAAAACAATAAAAACAAAGAATTAAAACAACAAGGAGTTAAGTCAATAAAATGGCGTTAGATATATCTAATCTAAATTCAGTTTAATAAATACTTCTCTAGCAGCTATTTTTACTTACTTCTGCGTTAAATTCACTTGCAATAGGTTAGATTTAAGTATGCCTGATGATGTTCAATATCATGATGAAGAATAGGGTGTGCCATTATTTAATGATCAAAAACTATTGGCTAAATGTTTAAAAAGAGAGATTTTCAGTTTTTAGGTCTTACTAACATATATGCAGGCTTGCGGCATGTTCAATGAGCATAGTTTTCATTGTCATAGGAGAGCGGCTATTATTTAAACCTATAAGAACCGCTATAAATAGCCCTTCTTTATTACTGAATTAAAAAAACTAATCTTTAGTTAAATTATACTTTTTCATTTTTTCAACTAACGTAGTGCGTCTAACACCTAATATTTCAGCAGCCCTGGCAACAACAAAATCATGACGTTCCAAAGCTTGTGTTATCAGGCTGACTTCCAATTCACCTAAATAATCTTTAAGTTGAATGCCCTCATCAGGTAATAATCCCATAATATTTTCATGTTGTTCAAAGTCTTGTTCATCATCCTCATATACATTATCGTCAGAAAAGCCAGAACCAAATATATCATTTAATGCTTGGCGCTCTAAAATTTCTTCAGGATATTCAGGCACAAAAGCATCAACTTCTAAATGTTGGTATTTTTTAGGTAAGTCTTGTGCATCAACCACTTTGTCAGGAAACATGATCACCATTCTCTCAACTAAATTCGCCAACTCTCTAACATTACCTGGCCAATTATGCTCTTTTAAATTCTCTAAAGCTTGCTCTGTAAATTTGGCCGAGTTCCCACCTTGTTCAGTATTTCTTCTCATTAACTCTTTGAGTAATAATGGGATATCTTCTCGTCTTTCTCGTAAAGCAGGATTTTCAATAGGAAAAACGTTTAACCTGTAATACAAGTCTTCTCTAAATGTTCCTAGTTGGATCATGTCATCTAAATTTCTATGGGTAGCAGCAATGACACGTACATCAGCTGAAATCGCTTTTGTGCCACCTACTCTTTCATATGTACGTTCTTGCAATACACGTAATAACTTAACTTGCATTTGCAACGGCATATCACCAATTTCATCCAGAAATAAAGTACCGCCTTGCGCCAATTCAAAACGACCTTTTCGTGTAGATATTGCTCCGGTAAAAGCGCCTTTTTCATGACCAAATAATTCACTTTCTAGGAGTTCGGCAGGAATTGCACCA